>CALVEW010000013.1 GCA_944326645.1 Candidatus Gastranaerophilales bacterium | reverse complement strand
GAATAAGAAATTAATTATGAAATCTGCAATTAAAAGGTAAATTGTAGATTTTATGGCTGCTTGAGTTGTAGAAACACCAACATCTTTAGCTCCGCCTTTAGTTTCATAGCCTTGTGTTGCACATACATTTGCAATTATTATTCCAAAACAGAATGCTTTAAAAATGCTTATATAAAAATCTCTAGTATTTAGCCATAACCAACAAGATGTAATATATCTATTTGGATGTAACCCTATTGTTAAATATGCAACAACCATACCTCCTAAAATCCCTGCAAGTTCGGCTATTAATGTCACCATCGGAACAGTAAATCCTGCTGCAACAATTCTTGGAGCAAAATAATAACCAACAGGATCAACTTTTAATGTTTTTATAGCATCAACCTGTTCTGTCACCTGCATATTAGCAATTTCTGCAGAAATTGCAGTTCCTGCTCTTGCCCCAATAGACAATGCAACAAAAGCAGGTGCTATTTCTCTTATAATTACAACAGTTAAAGTTCCACCAATATAACTATCAGCCCCTGACATTAAAAATTGTTTTGAAACCTGAATAGTTATAACAGCTGCTGCTATTATTGAAATAATTAATGCTATAGGTAAAGAATCATAACTGATTTCAACAGCCTGAGATATTACATGCTCAAAACGCATACGACCAGTTATAATATATTTCATTGTTTGTATAAAATTTTGAACAGTTTTACCTAAAAACGAAATCATAATATTTCCTTAAATTTAATAAATTGGTGTACACCAATGCTTAAATTCTTCTACTTTACCTTGTACTATATCATAGTATAATTCTTGAATTTTTCTAGTAATTTCTCCAGTTGAGCCATCTCCGATTGTTCTATGGTCAATAGATGTTATTGGCATAATTTGAGCACCTGTACCACAGCAGAATACTTCATCAAACACATAGACTTCTGATCTATCAACAGCTCTTTCTACCGTTGGAATTCCTAGGTATTTAGCCATTTCTAGAACTGTATTTCTTGTAACCCCAACTAGAATATCATCAGTTGTATTTGTAGTAACAATTTTTCCGTTTTGGACAAAGCAAAGATTCATTGCTGAACCTTCTGTAACTTGTCCTGCATCATTTAAAACTATTGCATCATCAAATCCTGCAAATAATGCATCAGTTTTAATTAAAGATGCATTCGCATATGCACCTGTTACTTTTACACTTGGAGGAATAGCATTATCACTATTTCGTCTCCAATTTGACACACAAACTTTTAAACCTTTACTTGCATCATAATAATCATTAAGAGGTGTTGTAAATAACAAGAATGAATCTTTATTATTATCTAGAGAAGGTCCAACTTTAATTGATGATTTATATAATGTTGGGCGAATATAAGCATTTTGTCTATAACCATTTTTATTTAATAAATCTTTAGTTATTTGACAGTATTCTTCAACGGTATATGGAGATTCCATCCACATAACTTTTGCACTTCTAAGCATTCTCTCATAATGCTCTTTCATTCTAAAAGCATACATTTGATCTTCGTCTTTATTATAATAAGCCCTAATACCTTCAAAAACACCTGTTCCATAAAGAAAAGCATGAGTTCTTACAGGAATTGTTGCTTTATCAGATTCAATATACTCACCATCTAAAAAAACGTATTCAGTCATTATTTACCTCTCCCTAATATACATCTAAATTATATGTTTGCCAAATTTTTATGTCAATCATTTGATTTTTTTTATTGTTTATTAGATACTAAATTAAGTGTACATAATACAATGTTGGAAGTGTGATTTATTATGGGATTAAATTTTCAAGACTTAATTTTAAATTTATCAGCTTTTTGGGCTAAACAAGGGTGTGTAATTCAGCAACCTTATGATATTGAAAAAGGTGCATCTACAATGAATCCTGCGACTTTTTTAAGAGTACTTGGTCCAGAACCTTGGTCAGTTGCGATGGTAGAACCTTGCAGACGTCCTACAGATGCAAGATATGGAGAAAACCCTAATCGTTTAGGTCATTATTTTCAATATCAAGCAATTTTAAAACCATCACCTGATAATGCTCAAGAACTTTATTTACAAAGTTTAGAAGCAATGGGCATAGATTTATCTAAACATGACGTACGTTTTGTTGAAGATAATTGGGAATCACCAACACTAGGTGCTGCCGGTGTAGGTTGGGAAGTTTGGCTTGATGGAATGGAAATTACACAATTCACATATTTCCAACAAGTTGGAGGTTTAGAAATTAAACCTGTAGCTTTAGAAATCACATATGGTCTTGAACGTATTGCGATGTATCTTCAAAATAAGGAATCTGTATTTGATATTATGTGGAATGATACATTAAGATATGGTGACATTTATCTACAAAATGAAATAGAACAATCAAAATATAATTTTGAATATTCAAACGATAAAGCATTATTTGGACTATTTGATATTTATCAAAAAGAAGTTGATAATTGTGTAAATGCTGAATTAGTATTACCTGCATATGATTACGTTCTAAAATGTTCTCATACATTTAACTTACTTGATGCAAGAGGAGTTATAAGTAAGGATGAACGTATTAATTATATTAACCGAGTGAGAACGATGGCAGCAGCCGTCGCCCAGTTGTATGTTAAACAACGTGAAAATCTTGGTTTCCCATTATGTAAGGTAAAATAATTATGACAAATGAAAAAAAGCAAAATTTATTTAATAACTTTTTTACAAAAATTTTAACAAGAAAAAATCCTGATGATATGCTACAAGAAGCAAGCAAAGCAGGTTTTCAAAAAACATTAGGAGCTTTTGACCTAATAATTTTAGGAATAGGCGCAATTATTGGTTCAGGAATATTTGCAATTGTAGGTATTGCAGCTGCAGGGGGAAATGAAAGCTTAGGCGCAGGGCCTGCACTTACAGTTTCTATGATTATTGCAACTATTGCTTGTATATTTTCAGCACTTTGCTATAGTGAATTTGCAACAATGATTCCTGTCGCAGGTGGAGCATATACTTATACATTTGCAACATTAGGTGAATTTGCTGCTTGGATGGTTGGTTGGGTACTAATGTTAGAGTATGCTGTTGGATATATTGCAGTTGCTTGTGCTTGGTCTAACCATTTTATGCAATTAGTTAAAGGGTTTTCAGCTTACTTACCAAATTGGTTAGTAAATCCACCTCTTTGGTTGATTAATGATTACAAAGGTGCAGTTCATCAAATTCAAGCTGCAGGAGGAGATCCAAACACATTGATTCCACATATTGCAGGAATACCTTTTGCTGTGAATTTACCTGCTTGTATTATCGTTGCAATAATTACTTCAATATTAATAAAGGGAACTAAAGATTCTACTAAAATGGCAACAATAATGGTTGTAATTAAACTTGCAGTTATTGCATTATTTGTTTTAGTTGGTGCATTTTATGTTAAACCTGCTAATTGGGTACCATTTGCTCCAAATGGTATGAGTGGAATCTTTATGGGTGCATTTATTATATTCTTTGCTTATATTGGATTTGATGCATTAGCAACAGCTGCTGAAGAATGCAAAAACCCACAAAAAGATTTACCAATCGGGATTATCGGATCTTTGATTGCAACAACAGTTATTTACGTTTCTGTTGCTTTAGTTTTAACAGGAGTTTATTGTACATCTTCTCACAATATTGATCCTGGATTTTTAAAAGCACCTATGGCTTATGTAATGACTATGGTTCATCAAAATTGGGCAGCTGGACTAATATCAATAGGTTCTTTAGCAGGCTTAACTTCGGTTTTACTTGTATTACAATTAGCTGCTACAAGAATTTTATATGCAATGAGTAGAGATAACTTTTTACCTACATTATTCCAAAAGTTACATCCTATATATAAAACACCACACGTATTAACAATGATTGTTGGTATTGTATGTATGATTGGAACAATGACTTTAGATTTAGATGTTGCAGCTCAGTTATGTAATTTTGGGACATTCACATCATTTATTATTGTATGCGTTGCAGTATTAATTTTAAGAAAAATTGATCCTGACAGACCTAGACCATTTAAAGTTCCATGTTCACCATTATTACCTTCATTAGGAATTTTATGTTGTGGCGGATTAATGATTTATTCAATGCAATCATTAACTTCATCTGCATTAATGTTCCCTGTATGGTTATTAATTGGTATTGGTATCTATTTACAATATGGTTATGTAAAAAATAGAAAAATTGAAATGAATAGAATAAGTATAGAAAATGTTGAAAATAAAGAACTCGTTAATAAATAATTTATTAAAATGTAAATCACCTGATGAATTAATTGATGCAGGAAATAATTCTGAATTAAAGAAAACTTTAAATGTTTTTGATTTAATTGTCATTGGGATAGGTGCTGTTGTTGGAACAGGTATATTTACAATTATCGGTAGTGCAATCCAAGATACCGCTGATGGAGCAGGAGCAGGCCCTGCAGTTATAATATCTATGGTTCTAGCTGCAGTTGCAAGTTTATTTTCAGCTTTATCATATTCTGAAATTACTGCTATGATGCCTGTTGCAGGTAGTGCATATACATATACTTATGCCACTATGGGCGAGTTTATGGCTTGGATGGTAGGCTGGATTTTAATGCTTGAATATGCAATTGGAAATATTACAGTTGCTAGTGCTTGGACCGGATATTTTGTACAATTTTTAAAAGGGTTTAAGCATATTCTTCCCGCATTTATCGTTAATTCGCCTTTATGGTTAAGAAATGATTATAGAACTATATATGCAATGTGCGATAAATATTCTTGGAATGCGCATGATAAAATGCCATTTTTACATATTTTTAATTGGGATATTCCAATAGCAATTAATCTACCTGCTATTTTAATTGTATTATTTTTAACAATTTTATTAATAAAAGGCGTTAAAGAATCAACAAAATTTGCAAGTATAATGGTTGGAGTTAATATGTTTATTATCCTATCCTTTATAGTTGTTGGTTCATTCTATGTAAAACCTGAAAATTGGACACCATTTATGCCAAATGGATTTGATGGTGTATTTATGGGAGCGTTTGTTATTTTCTTTGCTTACATTGGATTTGATGCAATTTCAACAGCGGCAGAAGAAACAAAAAATCCTCAGAGAGATTTACCTATTGCAATTATGGGAACATTAGTTTTATGTACATTATTGTATGTAATGGTTGCTCTAGTTTTAACAGGGATTATCCCGTTTAATCTTGTAGATACACAAGCTCCACTAGCACATGCAATGAGAGCTATCGGAAAAGATTGGTATGCAGGGTTGATTTCTGTTGGAGCATTATGTGCATTAACATCTGTTTTATTAATATATCAATTAGGTACAACAAGAATCCTATTTGCGATGAGTAGAGATTCATTTATTCCAAAATCATTAGTTGCAATTCATAAAAAATATAAAACACCTCATGTTTTAACTTGGTTATCAGGTTTAGTTGTAATGATTTGCGCATTATTTATGGATTTGAATATTTCTGCAGAATTATGTAACTTTGGAACATTTACTTCATTTATCATAATTTGTTTAGCAGTATTAATTTTAAGAAAAACAGAACCTAATAGAGAAAGACCTTTTAAAGTTCCTTTCTGCCCTTGGTTCCCAATCTTAGGGATTTTAACTTGTGCATTATTAATGTATTGTAAGTTTAGTGCAAAATCAGAATCTTCATCATATTTCTTGGTATGGCTGCTTATAGGAATTGCAATTTATGCAGGATATAGCTATAAAGCAAAACGTTTGGAAGAAGTGGCTGAAGTTAATAGCATCGAAGAATAAAAATAAATTAGATTGAATAATAATAATCTCTAATTAATTTAGCATCTTCTTCAATATTAGGGCTTTCGCAAACAATAGCACCTTTTACATCAAAATCTTTAAATGCTTTTAGTAAATCTTTATAGTTAAAGTCAGATTCTTCAAAATTCAGATGTTGTTTTTCTCCTTTTGATGTATATTCAATACCCGCCATATGCGCATGGAAGTTTTCTAAAGGCTTTTTACCCTCTAGTTCTTTACCTATTTTTTCAAATATTTGTGCAAATTCATCATAAGTATTTGAAATTCCATTGTATCTTGCATGAAGATGTGAAAAATCTACACAAGGTAATACATATTCAAATTCTTTAGACAGATTGATAATTTCTTCTAAGTCACCCCATTGAGTTGCTTTACCTGTAGTTTCAGGTCGAATCCATACTTTTACATTATTTTTTTGTAAGATATCTTGAATTATACCTGTTTGTGTTTTTATAGTCTGATATACTTTGTCTTTATCCATACCTAGATAAAAGCCGGCATGATAAGTAATAGAAAAAGCACCTATTTCTTGAGCAATTGTTGCTGTTTCTACAATTCGATTAATACTAGCCTCTATTTTTTCTTCTTCACGAGCATTTAGGTTTATATAAAAAGGAGCATGAATAGTTTTTACCATTGGACTATTTTTAACAATTTCTTTACTTGCATCACTTATTCTAACCCCACGAACAAATTCTAACTCTAACCCATTTAATTCTAAATCTGCAAGAATTTCAAATGCTCTACCATATCCTTTGTTACCTGTTCTTATAGGCATGCCGGCTGTTAAAAAATTAAGCTTATCCATTAATAAAATCTTTCTCCTTTTCTAGGCTGTACAAATCGAATAAAATCTTTAGAATCTCCAATAAACTCACTTCCAAATTGTATAATAGTTAAAGCAACACAATCTCTAGCGGTTTTTATTATAACCTTATTATCCTTTATATCTACAATTGTTCCATTCGGAATTTCAGAAGAAAAATGTTTCTTGATAATTTCCGCTTTCATAACTTTGACTAGAGTTTTTCTAAAAAAGGTTGATGCTAAAATAAAAGGATTTAAAGCTCTTACAAGTCTTTCAATTTCTATTGCCGACTTATTATAATCAATTAAAGTTTCATTATCATCAATATTTTTAGCAAGAGGGAATATTCCTTCTTTTTGAGGTATTGATGGCAAAACTCTTTTTTCATATTCGTCAAGAGCAGATAATAACAACTGAATGCATATATCATTTGTTTTGTTAAATAAAGTCCCCATTGTTTCATCACTCTCAACAGGACACTTAAATTGTAAAATAATATTACCTTTATCAAACTCCTCACTCATATAATGAAGAGTAACCCCTGTTTCCTTTTCATTATTCATAATAACTCTGGAATATGGATTCGCTCCTCTATATGCAGGCAACAAAGACGGATGCAAATTTATAAATCCATCTTGGGTAGATTCTAATAATTCTTTTGGAATTTTATAATTAAACGAACATACAACTGCCATATCAACTTTTAAATCTTTAATTGTTTGAATTAATTCTTTTGATTTTAAATCAGAATAATCAATAAAATTGTATCCTTTATTCATTGCAAATTGTTTAAAATGTTGAAACATATGATGATCTGGTTTAGGCCCCATAACCCCAACAATATTAATTCCAGCCTGATAACATGCTTCTAAACAAACAAAAGCCATATCAGGAATACCAATAAATAAAATACGCTTATTATACTTTTTCATATACTGCTAATTCTTTCATTAATTCAGAACAATATTTAACCATTTCTTTACAATGTTCTCGTCTTTCTGCGGATTGGAATTCATATCCTCTTGAAAGCACTCTGCAACATGTAGCAGGAAATTTTTCTTTAAATCTTTTAATAAACTCAGCCGCTAGTTGTTTGGCCTTCATTTCATTACCATACTTATTGTTTTTACCATACATAGTACTTATAACCATCATCGCACCTGATATTGCACCACATAGGCAACCGGAACTTAATCCTGCACAAAAAGCAGTTGCCACAGGTAATAATGATTTATCACATATCCCTAAATCTATACCTTCCATGACTAAACTTTCCGAACAGGAATATCCACTTTCAAAATGTTTTATTGCTTCCATATAAATAACCTCTTCTAATAATTATAGAATAGCACAATTATAACCATTTTTATAATGTATTTACAAAATTATATATTCATTATTTAATATCCTTATGAAAGATAAATTTTGGATTATTATAATTTCAATTGTTTTAGTTTTAGTATATGCTATCGACTATAAATTAGATAAAGCAAATTCAAAATCAGAAGATACAATTAAAACAATAAAAAACAGAGGTTATATAATTGTTGGTGTAAAAACAGATACAAGACCATTTGGTTATTTAGAAAATGGTAAAAATGTTGGTTTTGATATTGATATTGCAAAATATATAGCAAAAGATATTTTACACGACTCTAATAAAGTAAAATTTGTTCAAGTAACACCTTCCAACAGACTTTATTTGCTAAATGTAGAAAAAGTAGATTTAGTAATTGCAACTATGACAATAACTCCTGAAAGACGAAATATAATAGCATTTTCAAAACCTTATTTCGTTGCAGGGCAAGCTGTACTTGTCCCATCCGGGAGTTCAGTAAAGTCTCTTGGAGACTTGGATAACAAAAATGTTGGTGTTTTATACGGTTCTACAGCCGAAAAAAATATCCGAATAATTTTACCATCAGTTAACGTTTTAGGATATAAAACCTACCATGATGCATATAGAGCACTAAAAGCAGGGAAAATAGCTGCAATCACTTCTGATGATACAATACTAAGAAGTTATGCAATGACAGATTCTTCTGTAAAATTACTCCCTAAAAGATATACTAAAGAATTATATGCTATTGGTTTAAGAAAAAATGAAGAATCAAAAACTTTATTAAAAATAGTAAATATTAATATAACCAATATGGTTCATGATGGTACATTAACGCAGTTAAAAAGAAAGTGGAAACTAAACTAAAATCCTCTTGTTAATTTAATATTTTGATAATAAAATTATAAATAAAGAGAGTAGCTTTTTAAGGTTTTAGGATATGAAAAAAGTCGTTATAGGATTAATTATTTTATTTGCTGCAATAATATCATTATGTTTTATACCATTCAACGCAAATAAATTTATACCAATTGTAGAAAAACAAGTACAAGATAAATATGGAATTAACGCACATCTTGACAAACTTATTTTAAAAGTTGGGCCTTCAATTATACTAAAATCGCCTAGTATTAATTTATCATATAATAATAATTCTAATTTTGCAGATATATATGGAATAAAAATTAAATTAGCTATTTTCCCATTAATAAAAAAAGAGCTACAAATCAAAGAAGTTAGAATCGATAATATTCAAACAAATTTAGAAATAGATGCACACAATAATCTAATTTTAATGAAATATATAAAACAACAAAAAGCAGAAGGAATTATTGATAAATTACGAATAAAAAAATATAATATTACACTAACTAACATTACTAAGGAAAAATATTCTTTTACAGGGTCAGAATTAATTATATCTGATTTTATCCCTAATAACAAAGTAAAAATAGCAACAACCGGAAAGCTAATAATTAATGATATTCCACATATTAACTATGACTTATCAATTTCATACAAAGGGAATAATACAAATTACCCAAAAGTAGACATAATAGATTTTATTGAACAAATAAAAGACAAACAAGCAAATGCAAGTATTGTTGCAAATTTAAAAATAGAAAAAAAGAATAACATATATAATACTGATGGAACTTTAAGCATTGATAAATTAACTTTTGTTTTAAATGGCAAGAAACTTCCATTCAGCTATGCAAACTTAACAATGCTGGGAGATAAAACAACTATCTCTTCTGTAATTTATACAAATCCTGATGATAAAATAAGTATTAATGGTTATTTTACTCATAATAATAACCCAACTTTTAACATGAATGTTAAATCTAATGAAATTGATTTAAAAGACTTATTATATTTTGCCAGACTATCCTCAGATATATCTAATCTAAACAAAGTAAAAGATATCAACGGGAAATTACTTGCAGACTTTTCAATTAAAGGATCTTTAAAAAAGATAAAATCAAGTGGTTTATTTAAAATTTCGAATGCTAATATAATAACAGATGCTGGAAGTATAAATAATTTCAATGCAGATATTGATTTTTCAGATAACCATATCTTAATAAAATCAGCAAAAGCAAAGGTAAACAATGCACCTGTAATAATTACAGGAGATATTATATCTAATAAATTAAATATAAATTTAATTGTAGATAAATTTAGACTTAACAAAATAAATTATAAAAATATAAATATCAATAATGGGCTAATATCAATATTTGCAAATATATCAGGGACATATAAAAATATTATACCGAAATTAGAAGTTACCCTTTCAGCAATTGATGGAAATTATTCACAAGCTCGCTTTAGAATGCATCAATTATATTATAAATCTGCAAATAAAAATAATGGAAATATTACAATTTCACGTTTAATAACAAATATTCCTCAGGTTAAACCTATCACTATACCGATAGTAAAAGCGAATATAACTGAATCGGAAATAAATCTAGAATCGTTCAATATCTTTTCAGATAAGACTAGAATTAATTTAATAGGTAACATATTAAATTATAATACACCAAAACTTAGTTTTTCTTTTAAGGGCAAAGGATTTCTTAATCCTAAAGGATGCTTTAATATAGATTCTTTAGACAACATTTATCCTGTTTATATCGAGGCAAACGGAGATAAAGATATCCAAAATATAAACATGCAAGCACTACAGCATAAAACAACATCTAAAATATCTTTTGCAAATCCAATAATAATAAATCTAGCAACAAAATTTGACCTAAATGAATTAAAAATAATTGATGGAAGTATAAATTCTTATAATGGCGAATTTTCACAGAATTTAAAAAAGAATATATCTTCATCAACAAAATACTGTTTACTAACAGGAAGCATATCAAACATTAAAAATCCTGAATTTAAAAATATAAAAATTAATTTTCTAAAAACTTGCCCAATTAACATTGAGCATTATATTGCCAAAATTAATGGAAATCTAATTATTAATGGGAAAGTTTCTTCCCCTGAAATAATCGGAAACATAAAACTACCTATAATTGCTGATAAATATGGATGTTTTACTGCTAAAAACATCAATATAGGAATAACTAAAAATATTATTAATTTTGACTGCGGAAACATAAAAATGTTTGATAGTATTTTAAGTTTTGTTGGAACTGCAGATGCAAAATTATCAAGACATCTACATATAAAAACAATTAATCTCAAATCAAAAGAACTTAATATTGATAATCTGTTATTAGCCTCATTAATGACAAAAAATACAAATCTTAATTTATCAATTGATAATGGAACAATGTTTTCTGAATCAGTAATTATACCATCAACAGTTAATTCTTTGTTATTAACAGACATGAATTCAACATTCAATTTAAATAACAATACTTTAAATATTTCAAATATTTCAGGTAACTTATACAACGGTAAAGTTGCAGGAAATACTCAAATTAACTTAAACAATGGAACTTACCAAGCATATCTACAAGGACGAGGTATTAGTGCTGGGCCAATTATGAAATCAATGACTTCCCTCAAAGAAACTATTGCAGGAAAACTTGATTTTGATATGGATATTAATAGCTCAACAAGTTCTAAACTTATTAAAGATGGAAACATTAAATTTATTATTAAAGATGGAGAAATGAGTATATTAGGAAAAATTGAGCACCTATTATATGCACAAAATATTATCGCTGATAGCATGGCAAAAACATCATTAGCAGTAGTATCAAGAGCTATATCAGCTAAAGATACAGGCTTATTCAAATATTTAAACGGTATTTTATCCGTTAACAACGATATAATCACAATTAAATCAATGAAAATGGCAGGACCAAATATGAGTATGTATATTACAGGGCATTATGGTTTGATGTCAAATATAGCAAATGTAGTAGTTTTAGGTCGCTTATCTAATACGTTAATATCATCACTTGGCGCCTTTGGAACTTTCACAATGGATAAATTTAGAATTGCTCTACAAGGAGAAAGTGACCCTGAATATAAGATATTACAAAATGGAGTTGAAAATATTCCTGATTTACCACAAAAAAATACAAAAGAATTTAAAGCAATAATATCAGGTCCGGCAGAAAATAAAACATCTGTAAGATCATTCATGTGGATTTCAGAATCAGAAAAAGAATATAGAACAAGAGAAGTTCCACAATCAAATGTTGGTATACCAAGCTTTATTGAGAACTTGCCATACTAAAGAAATCTAATAATGAGTTCAAAGCATCATAAAACTTATTAGAAGATGTATCTTTTCGTATATTACAAATATTTTCATCCATAGGTTTTATCCCTTGTTCTTTAGCAAGTTTTTCTAAAGCATTTTGTGGAGTTTCTGATGTTATAATATTTTCTTTAAATCTTCCAATATCATAACTTAATTCTTCATTTGGTTTTAAATTTTTAGTAATATTATCAATAACTGAAATAAAATCCTTTTTATAATCAATATCAATTAAATCATCTTTTTGAGTAAAAACATTAAACGCAGAGATTTGACTATCCCAAGAATTATCATATTTTGCTAGCATTCCAACACTATCAACTAAAAATTCAGAACGCCCATAAGGAGATGACTGATGATTTTTATACATATTAAAACCTACATCATTAGCCATCTGAACCCAAGATTGTTGCAAGTTTCTATCTGCATTTATCATTTTAGATATATCTTTTGAATTATATTGAGACTTTTTTCTTAAAATAATATCATTACGAAGTTCAAAATCCATATCAGAAAGTTCATTAGACAATGATGCCTCTTTAGCATACAATTTATCTAACCTTGAATACCCCATTTTTTCAATATAATCATTAGTCACATCTCTTACATTATTTGAAGTTTCGACAATTTTAATACCTTTTGTATTTTTTAATAAATCAATTTTTTCAGCATTTATAACTCTTAAAACTCCTTTAGGTACTTTTTTAGAATATCGAACGATAACAGCCCCTTCAGGTAATTTCACTTTATCTTTTATATAAAAATCTTGAGGTTGACCTCCTAAAATATTTTGATGCGGATTATTTAATATAACACCATCAAAAGGTGCAATTATTCCAATTGGTTTATTATTCCACTCTAAGCCTAACTTGTTAGGAGGAACTGATTGATTAAATGCAAAATGAATAGTATTTCGAATTTTTCTTAATCCATCTTTATCTATACTTGCATTCTTACTTGATAAAATGACACCATCAACAGGCATGTAATCGCTCATATGAACTAAAACAGATTTAGAAGGAATAAAATCATTCAAATTAGTCATTTTACGATTAATATTACTTCTGAAATTTAATGATGAATTGATAAAAGGTGATATCATAATAAAATTAATACCACCTTTTAATAAAATATTCCATTTTTTATATAAAGTTTACAATTATCTTAAATCCAAAATTTCTTGGGCTTGTTTATATGATAAAGCTTTTGGTCCACCTAAAATATAAGTATTTAAAACAACTTGTGCATACTGTTCAGCTAGCTCCAATTTTAAATACGCATCTTTTAATGAACGACTTGCAATAATAACTCCATGATTAGCCATTAAAATACAATCATAATCTTTGAAATACTTTGCGGTATTCACAACTAAATCTTGCGAAGAAGGAAGCCCATACTCTGCGAGAGGAATACCTTTAAAATAATAAATGTTTTCAGCCATAACAGGAGCCAATAAATCTTTTCCTGCTGATGCAAAAGAGCTTAAGTAAGGAGAATGCACATGAATAATAAAATTAATATCTTCACGCATTTGATAATACTCTATATGCAATTTTTTTTCACTTGAAGGTCTTTTATTAGGAGTTAAAGAATTTCCGTTAAAATCCATTAAAACAAAGTCAGACTCTTTTAAATGAGCATTTGCCGACCCTGCAACAGTAATAAGAATTTTATCCCCTACTCTGGCAGAAATATTGCCGGAATACCCAGGAGTATAATTTTTTTCTCCCATTAATTTCCCAATCTTAATAATTTGATTAGTTAATTCTTCAATGTTAATGTTAGATGTCATCAATATTTTCCTTTATATCTTCTACAACAGCTTTTGATAAAACACCACTTCCTGAATCTTTTTTCTTTGGCAATTCATTAGCGGCCTTATATAATTCTTCATTTTTCTTTCTTAACTTACTAAAATTATCCGGATTTTTTATAACCATTTTATCATAATCAACAGTAGTTCCCTTAGGATCAACTGCTAAAACCATACTAACAAATGCATTTTGTCTAACAAAATCAAAACCAAAATTTAACTTAACATCTTGAGGTCCTAAACTTGCATAAAAAGAACACTCTTGGAAAAGTTTATCATTGTATGTATCGTCAGTCAAAGTTACAGAGCCCTGCCAACCTAATACCAAATATGGACAAAGTCTCAAATATTCTCTTATATAAACCATTGATTTACCATATCTATAAGCATCGAATACTGGCATTGGAGTATTATCATCATAAGCAGATTGCATATATCCCAAATCTTGCATCCAACGACGATATTGCATATGCCAATTTGGTCCTATACGACCAATCATTTGAGTATCTCCGGTACCATACAAACCTGCTGAACCCTCTAAATTAAGACCTAAAGATGTATAAAATTGTTTTTCATCATTTTCATACTTAAAGAATGGTTGAGTTAATCTTGCCATATATCTAAATCTTGTTGTACCAATATCATTACCTGCCAATTGGCTGAAATATTTGTCCTCATACATATCTTGGAAATAACCTGCGGTAATTCTATTTTCAAAAACAGTTGGATAATTTTTAGAAAAAGGAGTGCCAATATATTTTTTCTTATATATAAAATCACCACCATATTTAGGCATACGACGACCTAACATCCAATCTTCAATATAATCATAAGATGCATAAACAAATTTTAAGTTATCATCTAATTTTTGTTCACCTCTAATTACAATTTTACTTTTCGATGTTCCATAAGCAACTTGTGTTTCATTTGTTGCACTCCAAAAACGAGCAACACCACCAACACCAATTTTACCCTTATAAGTCAATGCCGGGATTAATTTAAGCAAACAACCTTTTGGAAGTTGAAAAACAAATCCGGGACCAATATACATACCTAAATAACGTCTTGATCCAAGTTCAGGGTAATTACCCTCAACAAAATCATGCCCCTTGTTTGTATAAATCTTTAATCTTGGGATTTTTAAAACAGTTTTACCACAACTAGTAATTTCAGCCTTTTTTAACTGTAAAATATCCAAGTTTTCTTCAGAATTAATAATTATTTCATGAGCTTTTACTTTAAATATTTTAGATTTACCATCAGTAATATATCTTCGTTCTTCTTCTGGCACCTTCATTGAATTCATATATATTCTAGCATCTGGGCCTCCACTAGTCCTCATCATTAAAGGAGAACTATGTTCTACATCGATACGCCCATTCACTTGTGTTATTACATTTCTTTGTACATAACCTTCTTGTGCTACTATTTTAATTTCAGGATTTTGAGTAAGAGGTTTTTCAATAAAAATACTTTCCTCATTTAAATCAATATCAATAGATTCACCGTAAGTTTTCTGATCTCCTTTTGTTATGACAACATTACCATCTGCATGCATTTTATTAGTTGCTTTATCAAATGTTAGAAAATCCGCTGTTAATGTTGTTCCTTGATGAGGGAATGTAACTAATACATCACCTGTTGCAGTCATTAGACCAGATTCTGTAATGTAATCCATATGTTTACAATCAATAGTGATTTGAGTTTTTTCTTTCTCATCAGCAATTTTTTCTCGTTTCGACTTTGCTTTCTTTAAATCATCTGTTTCATAAAATTCTTCTGAATCCTGATTTGCTTCGATTGAATCTTCATCCTGAACATTTTTTAAATTTTTAGCTTCTTGCCTCTTACAATTATATGCTTTAATCTTTAACCTTAAAAGCTTAACAGGAGGAATTGTTTTATTAAGATTATGATTTTTCTCGTTTTGAATTTCCTCATAATTTTTCCCTTCGGAATTGTCAGAATTGTCAGAACTGCCGGTTAAAGATGGAGCACCAAAGAATGTATCACCAAAAAATTCCGTAGAACCATCACCATAAGCAAATGCAACTCCTGATAATAGGAAAAATATAAATAATATTATAAATAATTTAAATTTCAATTTATATTTCAATTCATACCCCTATATATAATTTAATGGATTTCTTGGTTGTCCATTTACACGTACTTCAAAATGACAATGCGGACCTGTACTATAACCTGTAGATCCTTCTCTACCTACAGTTTGTCCACGTTTAACTTGCTGCCCTTTTGATACAGATATTGAGCTCATATGAGCATACAATGTCGTAATAGGCTGACCTCTAACTACACCATGATCTAATATTACAACTTGCCCATATCCGCCATACCATCCTGCGAATATTACACGTCCATCGTTTGAAGCTTTAATTGCACCACCGTTTGGGCCACCAATATCAATACCCGAATGGAAAATTCTGGATTTAAATATTGGATGGATTCTATATCCAAATGGTGAAGTAATAGGACCTGATATAGGTTTTATAAAACCACTTGTAACAACAATCTTAGATCCACTACTAGGCTTGATATTTGAAATCATAGCCTGAATACTTGCAGATTGTCTTGCCAAATCTCTTTCTGCACGTTCATAATAACTTCTATTTGTTTTTAACTTATGAATCATTTCCTGATTCTGAGCAATATTAGTTTTTATAATTTTTTGTTGACTATTTATATCATTAATTGTTTGAGCCAAGCTGCGTTTTTGTTGTTCAATTCTTGCTCTTAGGGCTAAAATTTCTGCAGCTTTTACTCTGGCATTTTGCAGCCTTTTATAATCTTCTTTAATAACAATGCTCTCAAAATGAAGCCTGTCAAACAACATATTTATATCAGTAGAACTAAGCAAAAGTTGGAAAAAACCTACACGTTGTGATTTAAAAATTTGTCTTATTCTATCCTTTAAATCATTATCTAATTGTCTGAATTGTTCATTTGCTACTTGCAGTTTGTTTTCTAGTACAGATAATTCATCTTGCTTTTGCGCATACGCAGCCTTTGAATTATTTAAAGATTGTTGTGTTGATGCTAGTTTTTTTTGATTTTTATATAATTTATTAGTTTCTAAATTTTCTAAAATTCTAAAATGTTTCGCTTTGGCATGAGCTTGTGCTTGCTGCCTTTTTAATGATTGAACTTTTGAATAATTTGCACTAGTATTTGCATAACAACGTTCAAAACAGACTGTTGTCATGAGTATAGACAATATTAAAAAAACGTACAACTTTAATTTCATATTATCCAGCCAATAGTGGTAATAACATCAAACCAAAAGTCCATGCAATAAAAGTTATAGCAATTATTAAAACAATTGTTCTTTGATGTTTTCTAAAAAATTCCATTTACCCTATCTCCCACTTTTTACTTATTTTACTATTAAAAAACAGATATTGCAAACACCATATATATTATTTGCAAAAAGTAACAAAATATTTTAATATTATTTGTATGTCAAAAAATTTTTTATCTATAAACTCAAATTTTAATGATTTTTCTACCATTCAATCAAACGATATTAATAAGTTTGTATTAGAAAACCAAGAATCTGCTTTAAGCAAAGTTTATGGATTTTGCCAAAAACAAGAGAATATTCTATTAGTTAACGGCTTTTTAGGAACAGGAAAAACTCAAATAATAAAGCATCTTTTATGCTTTATGGACAAAACAGTAGAATCATTTATTATAAACTGTTCTCCATCAATTACCCTAGATGACTTTATGCTAACATTATGGGAACAATTTATATCAAATCCTACTAACGCAGAAATAGCATACCGATATCGACATACTAAATCATTCCAAGAAAGAATTATTGGATGTTTTTCAGAAACAAAATCTAACATTATCATCTCAATATTAGAATTAGACCTTACCATTGAAGATAATATTCAAGAGATACTTGACTTTATATGGACAATTACTCAAAATGAAAAAATTAAAATTATAATATCATCTAAAACATTTGATACAACAGTAATCCCGAAAGAAATTACATATACAAAAGTTATCCTTAAAGCATTTTCAAGAATAATTTTTGAAAAGTTCTTACAAGAAAAAGGAATAAAAGGTACAACTCGTATTATTGACGAATTGTATAAAATTACAAGAGGATATTACTTCTATACTGAAATAACTTCTCAAATTCTAAACATAAAAAATCTATCAATAAGCAATTTCTTAGTAGCATACACAAATTCAGGAATGTCATTTGATAATTTTTTAGCAAAAGCATTCATAAGCATGCTTCCTGAAAATGAATTTAAAATATTATCTTTATTAGCAATAGCAAGACATCCATTAAATGCTCAAATGATTGATTACATTAATATTTTTGATCAAACAGCAATTACAAATCTTGAGCAGAAAAATTTCATAAAAATATTTAATAATATGTTCATAATAAACAATTATTTTAGAAATGCTATGTTATTAGAATTATCTAATGATGAAAAAGAAAAATTACATAAAATATTAATTAAATATTACAATGATCAATTACCATTGAAACCTAGTGAAAGATTAATAATGTTATCAAGAAAAACAATGAGACAAGAAATAATTTATCATAATAGCATTATAAATCCGCAAATTGAAACACATAATACAAACGAAACAAATGAGAATATAGAAAATATATCAACCGAAAAATTACAAGAAATAGCCAATAACCTGTTTCTTGACTACAACTATCAAGAATCATTAAAATTTTATATAGAACTTCTTAACAGAGATGACTCTGATAAAATTTCAATACAATCAAAGCTTGCAGAGGTATATGAAAAACTTGGTAATTTTAAATATGCACTTCATTATCTTAACAATCTAATAATTTTTTACACAAAACAAAATGATAATAATCAGATATTAAAAACAAAATTATGCATAGCAAAAATATACTATCAAACATATAAAACTGAAGAAGCAATAAATATATTAAGTGAACTTATTACAGAGTCCT
>CALVEW010000012.1 GCA_944326645.1 Candidatus Gastranaerophilales bacterium | reverse complement strand
CTGTTAATGCATCTAAAGTTGCGTGTTTTAACACTTCGGCATAAGAGTTGGCCCTTTGAATTGTAGCAGAAGATTGTTTAGTTAATTGGTTTAAATATTCAATATCGTCGGGAGTAAGTTTATCGATAGTACTATGCGCAACGATACAACCTAGGATTTGTTTTTCGGTGACAAGCGGGAAAATTCCTATTTTCCTATCTTCTGATATTAAGTAATCGGTTTTGAGTTTTTTGATTAGTTCATTTACCCCTTTATCTCTGCAGGCATTAGGCCAAAACAGCTCAAATTTATTATTATTTTTAACAAATATATATATTAAATGGTTAGTAACGAATTTATCAATCATTTCTCCAATAAGTGGAATAATATAATTGAGTTCATATTGAGATTCAATAATTTTAGCGATATTTTTCAATGCGTGGTAGAAATTATAATTAATTTGCAGTTTATCTTTAAGCATCGAGTTTTGTATAAGCATTAACAATTGATTAGCAATAACAAATAATGTATTAAATAAGTTAATAGAGCATATTTTTTTATCATCAAAATTTATTTCAATCATTCCGAAGATAGATTCGTTCATTTTGAGTGGGATAAGAATAGTTTTGCAGGCATGTTCATACAGGTCGATATTGAAGAAATTTTTGTTATCAATAATAATATCGCAATTATTAAGTTTAAAGAAATTTTCATAAAGAATTTTGACAGCAGTTTGGTCGAACATATCTTCAATAGGAGAGAAATTATTGACAGCATCTTTCAGTTTTTTATTAGAGTAGTCATAGAAGAACAGATTAAATTCTTTAATATTTCTGACAGATTTTTTAATAAGCGAAACAGTAGAGAATATATCATTATTATTAATAATATTTGATAATTTAAGAACAAGATCAAAATCATTAAAATTCTTCATCGTCAGGCGCCTCGTGTTTAAAGTAATCCATACCGGCACAGACTTTAAAAGTATGCATCATAGTTTTGCTCATTTCATCAGCCGGAACAATTTTTCCTGTGGAATAATTGAATTTAATATCATCGTCTTCAGTATGTTTTTTCTTTTTCTTCTTCTTTTTCTTTTTAACATTAACATCTTGGTTATCAGTATCATAAATGTCCATATTGGTACCAAGTTCGTTAGCTCCGTATTTAGAATATAGGTGCGATGCGTCAGATAGGATGCCGAAAACATATGAAGATTTATCTTCGCCATCTGATCGGAAAGATAGGAGCAAAGAGGCTTTTTCGAGTTCTTCCACAGAATCTTTGTATCTTTTAAGTCTTTTAAGCAGAATTGCGAGATTATAATGTGCTTCATAGTTCATAGGTGCGAGATAAATGGCTTTGCAATAATTAATTCCAGCATCTCTGTAGTTTCCCATAACGTGATAAGTAAGCGCGAGATTAAATACAACATCAGAGTTTCTTCTAAGTATTTTATGAGATTTTTCGTATGATTCAGCGGCTTTTTTTAGGAGTCCTAATTCCAAATCTCTATCATCATCGGCTAAGAACATAGCTTTTCCGCGATAAGCAAGTCCTCTGTTATAATAAGCAAGACCTCGATTTTGTTTAGAAGTTTTTTTATTGCTAAACAGGAATGGGATTATCCAAATTTTGTGTTTAAGATTAATAATAGCATCATATTGTTTTATAGCTTCATCAAAGTTTCCGAGTTTTTCGGCTTCAATAATGCCGAGATTCATTCTTGCAAGAGTATATTTCGGGTTATATTGAATAGATTTTTTATAAGCTTCTACAGCTGAGTAGTAGTCTTCGTAAACTACATATATATTTCCGAGGTTATACCAAGCTGTATAGTGGCTTGGGAAATATTCCAGTCCTTTATTATAGTATTCAATAGAGTATGCTAATTTATGTTTATGGTATGCTCTGTCCCCTTTATAAACATAGTAAACCCCAAGTATTCTGTTAATAACATATTTTCTGACATAATCTCTGCCAAAGAATAAACCTGTCAGGACAATTAAAATAAAAAGTATTTTAAAGAGGTTTTTGAGTGGTTTTTTCATAATAATATTTTATACTAAATAGAAAATGATGTGGAATAGTTAACATTTGTTCAAACATGGGTTGAAAAAATGCAAAGTAGTGATATAATGTATATAGTATATATATCACAAATAAAGGATTTATGGTGCATTTATTCCAACCGAATAGATAAGTGGCGACCTATATATAAGAGATTATAACGGATAGCATAAGCACTATATAAAAAGTTTATTATGGAAAGAAATATGCTTATTAATCGCGATAAAACTATCACAATACAAATGACAACATGGAGGTCTAATGGCTGGTACAATTACATTTAGTGGATTATCATCAGGGTTAGATACTACATCTTGGATAGAGTCATTAGTATCAGTAAAATCAACAACAGTAACTTCATTGCAGGAGGAGCAGAAGTTACAACAGGAGTTGTTGAATGTAGTAAACGGTATAAAATCATATTTCAGTAGTTTTCAAAGTGCATTACAGAAGATAACAGATTCACAGTTTGGTATTCCGACTATGGATTTGTTTATGCAGAATTTAGCTACATCATCAAATACAAATATAGTAACAGCGACAGCAACAACCGAGGCTGCTCGTCAGAGTTATGATGTATTGGTAGATCAGTTAGCGACATCAACAAAGGCAACAAGTGGTCAGAAAGAGATTACAACACAATACGCAACATTGAATACAAAATTGGGTGTATTGGGTGTAAAGAATGGTACAATAACAGTAGACAGTAAGTCATTTAATATAACAGAAGATGACACAATAAAGACATTAATACAAAAATTTAGTGATGTTGGGGTAGTTGCATCATTTGATGATAAGAAGAGTACATTTACTGTAAACACATCATTAGACAAGATAGATGATGGCTCAACCGGATTAAAGAACGCATTAAAATTAAAGAACAATAGTGTATCAGGCGTAATCTCCGGATCATTGGTATATGCTGATAGAGATTCCGAGTTGGCGAAATTGGGTGTAACAGCCGGAGATGTACAGATAGAGGGTGTTAAACACACAATCACAAGAAGTGGTGACAATTATACTATCAAGAAGGATGGAGCAACAACAGCTACAACAATAAACACATTGGGTCAATTTTTGGATTACTTAAAAGGTAGTGAGGTAAATGCTGAGGAAGCAACAGTTGATGACAATGGTAATATAACAATTCGTGGTGCTGTGATTGAATCAGTTACAGGTGGTTCAAACATAAAAGATGCATTAAAATTGGGCGATGTAATAGAAAGAACCATAATGGAGAGTCAGAATTTGACATATCAACAAGGTCATTTTGCTGACTTAAGCAGTACATTAGAGGATTTGGGCATTACATCAAATAAGACATTAGTAATAGATGGAACATCAAACACATTAACCAAGACATCTACATTACAGGATATGAAGGATTTATTGGCAGCGGATGGTATTGATATGTCAGTAGATACCGAAGGTGTAATAACAATTGACACAAATGGAGTAGAGATATCCGGTACAGTATTAGATGCATTAGGTTTAGAGGCAAACAAGGGTGGCACAACATTAACAAGTGGCTCACATACGGTCACATACAAAGCAAAAGGAGACACATTATTATCAGAATTGGGTGTAACATCATCAATGGGCTATACAGCTTATAAATCAGATGGAACACAGGTAGGTGTAATCACAGGTAATAATGAAAACATCACAGTAGATGATTTAATCAATCAGTTAAAAGGTTTTGGTTTAAATGCATCTTTTGACAGTACTACACATCAGATAAAAATAGATGATGGGTATATAGATGGAACATTGGCTAATCAGTTAGGAATGTCATCTAAGACAGATTATTATCAAGAGGCAGCAACAGACACAACAACATTAGAGGAGTTGGGAGCAAATGCAACACAAACCTTGATAATAGATGGAAATGTTAAGAACTATGATAAGACAGCAACATTAAGTACAGTAATACAAGATATCAAGAATGCAGGTGGGGTTGTAGACTTTGATGACGGAATAATGACAGTATCAGGAGTAACCTTATCAGGGTCATTAACAGGATTGTTGGGCTTTGAGGCAACAAGTCAGGGAACAACAATAACATCAGGCGCATTATCAATAGTAACAGATTCTTCATCAACAAGTACAGGTGGAGTTGAAGAGACAACCGATAACAATATAGAATTAACATCCAAGATAGGTGATATAACAGGCACAGTATCAAACTATACATTATCAGTAAACGGTGGAGCTGTACAGACAATCACAAAGGATACAACATTACAGACAGTAAGTGATTTGATAACCGCACAGGGCGGTATATTCAAGATAAATGCTGATAATACCATAACAATCAAGGATGTAAACATCTCAGGTACATTAGTTTCTGCATTGGGCTTTGCGTCAGTAGGTCAAGGAACAGAGATGACAAGTAACACTCCAATTGTCGTAGGTGGAGTAGAGAATATTGCGACAGTTGACAACACTTTAAAAGACATCGGAGTAACAGGAACTAAGAGTTTAGTAATAGATGGTGTAACAAAGAACTACGCAGATACAACAAAGATAAGTGCTATTTTTGCTGATATACAGGCAGCAGGTGGTACAGCAAAAATAGAAGATGGAGTAATAAGTATTCAGGGTGTAACATTAGGTGGGGATATTGTAGATATCTTCAAGTTAACTCCAACAATTTCCGGTACAACAATATCAAGTGGTGCGTTGAGTGTAGTAAAATCTACATCATCAACAAGTAGTTCAGTATTGCGTCCAACAACAGGTATAGCAGCAACAATGAGTACACAATTGGGCGAAATTGCTGATATCGGAACACCGACATTATCAATAAACAATGGAACAGAAAAAACATATCAATTAACTGACACATTGGCAACAATTCGTGCTGATATACAGGCAGCAGGCGGAACAATGTCAATTGATGTAAACGGTAAGATAGTTATTGAGGGTGTAAACTTATCCGGTAGTTTGGTAAACACATTTGGATTCACTGCGACAGGTCAGAGCACAATTATATCAAGTAATGACCCTGTAAAAGTAACAGCAACAGGTCAAAGTACATCAATGACAAGTAATGTTGCGATTACAATGCAAGAAGAAAAATATGTAACAGGTGATACATATATTGACTATATTGTTAACGGTGGTTCATTTGCAATGACTCCAAACTCATCTGATTACAGTTATGAGTTATATGACACATATGGTAATGTCATAATGTCTACATCAAGTAGTGGTACATATGTATTATCAGGCACCCAAAACGTTGCAACAATAGATACTTGGATTAATGAAATCAACAATGCTATGAACGCATATTACGGTACTGTAGGCTTGACCTATGCAAGGTTAATGAACAACGGTATCACAATAGAAAAAGGTTATGTCGCAGGTACATTACCTGGCGAATTAGGTATCACAACAAGCTCCTCTCTTGCAGGTATCCAGATCCAAGGTACCAAACTTGTATACGGAGCAGCAGGTGATTTTATTGATAACCCAACCCCTGCATACGAAGCTGATACTCTAACTAAACTCTCTGGAGTAACAGCATTTTCCCCTAGTGGTATATATGGAATATATGATGCTGCAGATTTACAAAAACTTGCTGAGCTTGTTAATAATGGTAATGATACAACAGGAGTTACATTTGTACTAAAAAATGATATAGATATGTCAGGTGTAAATTTTACTCCGATTGGAACTTATAAAAATTATGGCCTTTATCAATTCAAAGGCGAATTCTATGGTAACGGATATACTATTTCTAATTTAAAAATTAATTATTCAAATTCGTCTTATACCTCATATGTTGGATTATTTGGGTATACTAATGGTGCAACAATACAAGATGTGGGGTTATCAAATGTAACGATTAGTGGTCATGCTAGTTATGACTCTACATATGCAGGTGCTCTTGTAGGTTATGCTTATAATACAACAATAACAAATAGTTTTGTGAATGGTGGTACTGTAACAGGTACAGTTAATTATGATCCTGTATTTGTTGGTGGTTTAGTTGGTTATTTACAAAATAGTGATATAAGTTATTCTTATTCTACAGCTAAAGTTCAAGGAAGATCTAATAATTCTCCTACATATGTGGGTGGGTTAATCGGATATTCTAATGCCTCATCAAGCGATAAAAATACAATCTCTAATTCTTACTCATCAGGTAATGTTTCAACAATTGGTACTGCAGGATATATTGTATATTCGGGTGGGTTTGTAGGATATTCACAATATACAAATTATTCAAACTCATATTCAAGAGGTAATGTTACAGGTTCAACTGATAATTATGATACTATTATTTTAGGTAGTTTTGCAGGACATATTTCTTACAATAGTTTCAACAACGTATATTCAATGGGCTCTGTTAGTACTCCAAATACTAATTATGTTTCTTTAGGTAGTTTTTATGCTTCAAATGGTGGTGGAAATACATTCACCAATACAGTATACAATAGTTTGTTAGGATTGGTTAATGATAGAACAACAGCTCAATCAGGTCTAGAGGGTTGGTCTCCATCTCAGATTGATGATGAGAATAATACTTTACCAAAACTACAGCTTAGAAATCCTAATGAAAACACCTCATTATCTATGATGGGACTAAAAACAGAAGCTGACAGAACATTGACTATGACAGTTGGCGCTACAATGTATACCAAAACATTTGATGCTGATGATACAATAAAAGATGTTATTACATATATGAATGCGCTCCCTGGAACTAAAGCAACTTTTGAAGATTCTACCCTTAAAGTATCTACAACTAGTTCTTCTGAGCTCAAAGTTGGCGGCAACTTAGGTGAGTTCCTTTTATCAGAAGAAGCAGGCTCTCAGTTTATATACCAAACAGAAAACAATGATAAAGAACTAAAATATCTCAATAAGAATAAAAAAGTTAATAACAACACTACAATGGCTGAATTGTTAGGCAATACAAGCGGTGGAACTCTTAAGATTCTTATCAATGATTCTCAGCAAGTAAATCTTACATATAGTGCAACTGATACTATCCAAAATGTTCTTGATGATTTGATGATGAATGGTATAGATGCATCAATATCATCATCGGGTGTATTTACTGCAACAAGTGATAACAAAGTCAGTTTGTCAGGTAGTGTTGCTCATGCTCTTTTGGGTGATAGTCCGACTGTACAGTATACTGCAAACGGTACAGGTTTGACCTTAGCAACTCCAGGAGATAGGATTGATACTATCTTGAACGGAGGTACAACAAGCTCCAATTCTTCTGACTATTCTTATGTAATATATGATTCTGCAGGAAACATTATCCAAGCTGAGTCAACAAATGGTACATATAATATGTCAGGCAGTCAAAATAATGCAACATTCAATGATTGGATATCAGCAATCAATAATGCAATGAATAGTTACTACGGAACATCAGGTGTAACTTATGCTGCGATGCGTGATTCTGTATTAGAGATTACAGGCGGATATGTTTCAGGTAATCTTCCGAATGGTTTGGGTATAACAACCAAACCATCAGTCACAACAACGGTTTCAGGTACATCTATTACTTATGAAAAACCAATCAAGTTTATCGGAACGGCTATGAATTTTACCGCTCCTGATGATGCGGTAAGAGTATCTGATGTCACAGGTAACAATTTTACATCCGGCAAAACATACCTAATCTCGGATGCATCTGACCTTCAAGAACTTGCAACAAAAGTCAATGCAGGTGGTTCTACTTCTGGTGCCAATTTTGTGCTCACAACAGATATAGATATGTCAGGTGTTGCCAATTTCACCCCAATTGGTAATAGTGCTTATATCTATTTCCAAGGTAATTTCTATGGTAACGGACATACTATTTCTAATTTAACTATCAATGTTTCTTTATCTACTCACGCTTATACCGGATTGTTTGGGAGAACTGATGGTGCTGTCATACGCGATGTCGGACTTGAAAATGTTTCTGTAATTAACAAAGTAACAGATTTTAGTGATGATGCTTGGACCGGTGCTTTGGTTGGGAATGCTCAGAATACAACAATATCAAATGTTTATGTAGATAAAGGCTCTGTTCAAAGTAATCATAGTGGCTACTATCATCAAATGTATACAGGAGGTCTTGTTGGGCATATGGGCTCCGGCAAAATAGAATATTCTTATTCTACGGTTAGTGTTGTTGCTGATAATTCTTATAATAATCAGAATACATGTACCGGAGGACTTGTTGGTTTTAATTCTGCTCAAATATTTGACTCATACGCAACAGGGAATGTATCTGTATATTCAGACTTAGATTCTTCTGGTTATCATGTTTCCTCTGGTGGGTTTGTTGGCTATAATACTAATCTGATAACTCGTTCTTTCTCAACAGGTCAGGTAACTGTATCAGGAAGTGGTAATAATGTTAATAAGATATATACTGGTGGGTTTGTTGGATGGAATTATAGTACAATATCCAATTCTTATTCTTTAGGAAGACCTCAAGCTAATAATGGAACAGTTGGTGCGTTCGCAGGGAAAGATGGAACATATAACAATTGTTATTACAATACCGAGTCAGGATTCACAGGCGGGAATTCATTCATTGGTATCACAGGCAAAACTCAGGCTGAGATATTGGCTGATCCTTTAATGCCACAGTTGGTAGGGTATCAGACAACTAATATTCTTGCAACAAATACTCTTAGTGAAATAGGGCTAACTATCGGATCTCAAAGAGCGCTTATGCTCAATATAAACGGGTCCAGCTATTTGAAAGAGTTTAATGCTGATGATACTGTGCAAACTGTTGTTGATTATTTGAACTCATTCTCAGGGGTGTCTGCAAGTTTCGAAAATTCAAAATTGGTCGTTAAAGTTGGTGATTCTCAAGATATTAGTTTGACAGGAGATATCGCTACAAGATTATTAGGCGGTTCAGGGACTTATACTCAGTCTACAGGTACTGCGAATGCTGCAAACAGATTATATTATGCTAAACTTTCATCTGCTACAAGAGTCGGTGACTTGTTAGGGACAAACCAAGGCGGAGAACTAAAACTTCTCGTTGATGGTACGCAATATGTTCTTAACTACGATGCTAACGATACTATGCGTGATATAATGGATGACCTTCTAGGTTATGGGGTTAATACTTCTATTACTGCTGATGGGGTATTTACTGCAAATAGTACAAAGAGCATATCTCTTTTAGGAAATATCGGGCACGCATTATTAGGTGATAATTCCACAGTTACATACGGTTCTAATAAATATACATCTGATTCTATCCAAACACAAATTGAAACAACACTTTCTAATTCTACAACATTGAAAGAGTTGGGTATTGATTCAGGTACTATTCAAATCCTTGACGGTGCTGGCGGACTTGTTAATAACATATCTATAGATAATACAAAAACTATTTCGCAGATTTCTTCAATCCTTTCTGCATACGGGTTCAACATGTCTTTAGATACAGGTGCGAAAAAAGTTACTATTACATCTAACTCTCAGTACCAATTAGCTGATGGAACATCTAACCTTATCTCAGGACTAAACCTTGATACTTGGAATCCTATATCTGATAAAGTAGATGCTACAACTACACTTGAACAACTAGGATTCAAAACAGGATCTACTCTTAATATCCTTCTTGACGGTACTACTCAAATGAACTTCACCTTCGGTGCAAGAAATACCGTACAAGATATTATAAACTCATTAGGCGCTATAGGTATCAATGCCTCTATTGACTCAACAGGGGTGTTCTCTGCAACAAGTAACGCGCATTCGTTCATATTTACAGGCGATTTGGCTTCAGCTCTTACAGATGGAACTACAGGTTATCAAAATGTTATCCAAGGATATGAAAGCTATAATCCATTAACTTATATGTCTGCATATCAAAATATGTCAGAAACAACAACTGTTGCTGACTTATTATCTTCTACTGCAGGCGGTACTCTTAGAGTTATTCTTGACGGTAACCAAGTTATTAACCTTGATTACAAATCTACTGATACTCTAAAAACTATCATGAGCGACCTCGCCGCTCTAGGTATTGGTGCAGAAATTAATAGCAGTGTATTCTCTGCTAACAGTACAGAAAAATCATTCACATTTGCAGGTAATATAGGAAACGTGCTTCAAGGCAATTCTCCTACATACAACACTTATGACAGCGAATTCTTATCTGATGAATTGGCTTATAAGAAAAATGTCCTTGTTAATGATAACTCTATACTAAAAGGTATCGGTGTTTCTTCAGGACAAGTCTATGTATTAGATGCTAACGGTGATGTTATAAATTCTATCGATATCAGTAACACTATGACTATCGCGCAAACCAAAGCTGCTCTTAAAGCATACGGATTCGATATGTCTATCGACGGCTCAGGGAAAATTACTATTTCTTCTGATGACGGTTATTCGCTTATCGATGGTTCTTCTGATATGATTTCTAAGTTTAAACTCAATAACTGGAATCAAACTACAGAAACTCTTAAAACAACTTCAACTTTGGCTCAAATGGGATTCAAAGACGGAGCTGATTTGAATATGCTAATCGATGGTACTGTTTCTAAAACTCTATCATTCGGTGCAAATGAAACTGTACAAGATATTATTAATTCATTAAATGCTATCGGTATTCAAGCAAGCATCGATCCTACTACAGGTGCTTTCCAAGCTTCAAGTACCGAACACTCATTCATATTCAATGGTGACTTAGCGAAATTCCTAACATCAGGCTCTGCAGGTTATATCAATGCCGATAAAAATTATGTAACTAAAGATCAATTATTGGTTGATATTCCTTATGTGACTGATACTTCAGGAGAACTTACTTATACTAAAAATCTTGAAATGTCTGATACTGTCGAATCTATGGGATTCAAAGATGGCGGTGTCATAAGACTTACACTAGATGGCAATACTCAGTATTCTCTATCCTTCTTAGCTTCTGATACTATGCAAGATATCGCTGATGCGTTTGCTGTTTATGGTATCCAAGTTAATGTCGGAACAAATGGCGAATTGGAATTCAGAAGTGATGACCACGAGTTTGCTCTAGGCGGTGCTTTAGGTAACTTCCTTGTTCAAGGCGGTGTTTATAATAACAAAGATACAGGATATATTTCTAAACCTATTAATTTCAATACAACCGAAAATATAGATTTGAATACTAAACTCTCAAGTCTTGGTGTTTCTAACGGTTATTTGAATATACTTAAAGATAATGAAATTGTGACAAGTGGTATTTATGTTGATGAAACTACTACTCTTGGACAATTATTCAGCGCGATAAAAGTTTACGGTATCAATGGCTCTATTATGACCAGACCAACCGGTGAAACTTATATCCAACTCAAAGCCGATGGTGATTTGAAATTGGTTGACGGTACAAGCGATGTTGTTCAAAAACTCGGTCTAAACATCGTTAACCAAGGTGATTATGATAGCCAAGTTACTTATTGGGATACTAATGTACCTGAAGGACTTATCACAGAAGATATGTTGTTGTCTAACTTTGACAAAAACGGTTTCACCGCTGCAGGTTCTTTGATATTCAAAACAGGTACAGGTGCTGACGCAGTTGAACATATTGTTAATATCTCAGCTTCTGATACAGTAGGTGATTTACTCAAAAAATTACAAAATGAAGGCGTAAATGCAGTTCTTCAAGATGGCTTGGTAAGAATTGACAACGGTATTAACGGAATTAGTTTTACAGGTGGAACATCTGGACTACTTGATACTCTTAACCTTGTAACTCAAGATGTTGATACTTATGCATCAAGCGAATCTGCGATTACTTATGAAGAAGAAACTGTAACTTCTGTTTCAAATTATGCTGATGGTGGAACTCTATTGAGTACAGTTAACGTAACAGATGGTAACTTAAGTATTTATGTAGACGGGGTTAAAGCTACTGTAGTTGTTAACTCAACTGATACTTTCGAAACATTGTTCGATAAAATTGTTGCTGAAGTTGGCGCTAAAACAGGTAAAACTATCAAAGCAGGTTTCTTAGATACTGATGGTAATATAGTTAAAAATCCAACTGCAGACAAAAATACAGGTATTGTTGCACTTGAAATGGTAGGCGGTGAAGAACTAGTTATCGGGGCTTCTAACGATACTACTAACTTTGCTACAATTGCTAACCTTTCTCAAAAATCTGACTCTACTGTCGAAGGTACTCGTGCATTGTACAAAGTTAATATCAATTCGCTTGTTACAGGTGCCGGATTATTCAAAGAAGGAGATATTACTGAAGGTACATTCACTATAGGTGATGCTACTTTCACTATCGATTCTACTACTACTCTTAATAGCTTGATTAAACAAATCAATGCTTCTGATAAAGCTTATGCTTCTGCTTATTGGGATACTTTATCAGGAACCTTGGTTCTTCAATCTACACTTACTGGTGAGTCTTTAATCAATATTGAAGGTGGTACAAGCAACTTTACTGATATTATGGGATTCACAGAAACTGTTAACGGTGTTGAATCACTCGTTACTTCTGCCCAAACTCTTGGTAAAAATGCGATTGTTAGAATTAATGGTACAACCGTTACTTCTTCTTCAAATGTTATCACTAGTGATATATCTAAGATAAAAGGTCTTACTTTAAATCTTAAAGGTCTATCTAATGGTGAAAGTACTACTATTACTGTAGAACAAGATGACGATAGTATTTATAATGCCGTATCAGATATCGTTGATTCTTACAATACTCTTATGGAAGGTATTGAAAAAGAATTATCAGGTACTACTGATTTGGCTCACGATACGATGCTTAAACTAATCAAAAACAATATCAAACGTCTTGTTACTTCTTCACTTGCAGGTAGCTATGTGTTCAAAAACTTAGCTGCAATAGGTATTACAACAGGTGAAGCGTCTAATGATATCTCTACAGATGTTACAGGACTTGTTATTGATAAAGAGAAGTTTATGCAAGCTCTTGAGGATGATTCAGAATCTGTTAAAATTCTATTGTCAGGTACGACTAATAAACCTGGTATCCTCCTTCAAATCGGACAAATTGTAGATAATGCTCTAAGTTCTTCAGGTTATATCGGTACTACTGAAAACAGAATTAACAAAAATATATCTAATTTACAAGATAAAATTACAGCCCAAACAGCTGCTCTTGCTAAATATAGAGAAAGATTGGAAGCAAGATTTAGCCTTATGGAATCAGTTATTTCTAACATGCAAAACTCTTATGTCGGATTCCTAAATAAATAAAATCTTGTTATAATATAAAAACTATTAATTAGCTAAGTTTCTTATTTACAAAAATTTAAATAAGTTACTTAGCTAGTTGCGAAATTATACATTATGTGATAAAATAATTGGTACGTGAAGGGTATATTTATATGTTAGTTTCAGCAATCTCATCATTTAGAGCAATAGCAATGCAACACAATGCAGGCATGGCTATGATGCAAAATAACCAAAATAATTTGAGCATGCTTAGAGCATCTCGAGCTGGCGAAACTTCTTTCAATGCCCTACACCAACAAGATGTGAAAAATAGTGTTTCTGCTGCTAAAAGCAAATTTATGTATCAAGTTGCTTCTGCTTGGAAGAAGCAATGCGAAGCTAAAATTAAACAAGAAATGCAGCAACAACACAAACTTAATACTATTGCTTAAGTTTTCTTAATTTTTATGTTGTTTTTTCTTTTTTTGAGTTAAAATAATTATACTCACATCCTCACCAATGAGTTGACGAAGTCATTAATCGTTCAAGCTCAGTACAATAAGAAAGGTGAATAAAAATGGCAAATATTAAGTCAGCTAAAAAAAGAGTATTAATCGCAGAAGCTAACAGACAAAGAAACGTAGCTTTCAAATCTTCTATCAAAACTGCTACTAAAAAAGCTTTAGAACTTGCAGGTAGTGAAGATAAAGAAGCTTTAAATTCTGCTTTATCAAAAGTTTATCAACTTTGTGACAAAGCTGTTTCTAAAGGTATTTTACACAAAAATACTGCTGCTAGAAAAAAATCAAGATTAACTCTTGCTATCAAAAAATTAGCTAAGTAATAAATGCTTAAATAAAATAAGGTCAATCTGAAAAGATTGACCTTATTTTTTTATTCCTTCTCCTGATAGTGTATCCCAATCTCAACTACTCCCTCTCCTTTTAGGAGAGGGAATAAGTTTAATTTTGTGGATTTTTAATATTCTACTTTTGTTGATATAAGCCTAATCTCAACTACCCCCTCTCCTTTTAGGATATTGCCAATCTCACCAACCCCTTCTCCTGATAGTGTATCCCAATCTCAACTACTCCCTCTCCTGATAGGAGAGCGGATTTCCGTACGAATGAAATTCGGATAGCGAACAGATTGAGTTGTCAGGAGCTTTGCTCCGTAAACGAAACTCTGTGAGCATGGAGGAAATTCAAGACAGGGCCGGGGTGAGGTGTAGATAAAAATCGATTTTAATATGTTATAATTCTTTTATGGATTACAAGTATAAATTAGCAAGAAATCTAAGAAAAAATTCTACAAAAGAAGAATATAAAGTATGGCAAATCCTTAGGAATAGAAATTTTTTCAATTTAAAATTCAAAAGACAAGTTCCAATTGGAAAATATATTGTTGATTTTTTATGTGAAGAAAAAAAATTAATTATAGAAATTGATGGTGGTCAGCATAATAGTGATATAAATATAGAAAAAGATATAGAAAGAAGTGAGTTTTTAGAATCTAAAGGTTACAAAGTTATTAGATTTTGGAATAATGATATCAATAATAATTTAGATGGAGTTTATCAAAAATTAATTGATTACCTTGGGTTAAAGGTTTAGACCTCACCCTAACCCTCTCCTAAAAGGAGAGGGAATAAGTTTAATTTTGTGGAAATTGAACATATTTCTCTTGTAATTATGAAATATATCTATTAACCCTCTCCTGAAAGGATAGGGAACAAGTTTAATTTTGTGGAAATTGAACATATTTCTCTTGTAATTATGAAATATATCTATTAACCCTCTCCTAAAAGGATAGGGAACAAGTTTAATTTTGTGGATTTTTAATATTCTACTTTTGTTGATATAAGGCCAATCTCAACTACTCCCTCTCCTGATAGTGTATCCCAATCTCAACTACTCCCTCTCCTAAAAGGAGAGGGCCGGGGTGAGGTGTAGATAAAAATCGAGTTCTATTAATTTCTTACAGATTAATCTTCTGAAACGATTATTTCTTTTTCATTTTTGTATGTGACATAACCTAAATTCGCTCCTGGTGGCTTTTTTAAAAATTTACGTTTTGTATAAATAACGCCAACTTTTGTAGATTCTTTTGCTGATGAATATTTTTTTGCTAATTTACAACATTCATATATAGTTTTTTCATCAGGCTCATTTGAATCTGTTACTTTTAATAAAATATGAGAGCCTGGAGTGTTTTGAGTATGGAACCAATAATCCTCACCTCTTGATATTTTTGATACTATCAAATCATTTTGACGATTATTTTTACCTATATAAACTTTGAAACCATTTATTTCTATTGTTTCAATTTCTGAATCATCTGATTTCTTTTCTTGTTTTTTATGCTCTTCTGAGATTTCATGTTCGATTTCTCGTAGTACTGTCAAGCTATCTGCATTATCAATAGTATAAATAATTTGTTCAAGATAGCTTTTTTCATTAGATAATTCAAGCTGTAATTCCTCTAATTTCCCCCTTGAATCTTTTGATTTTGCAAACAGTTTATAATATCTTTGAGAATTTTCTTTTAATGTTTTTGTTTCATCTAATTGAATTTTTATTTCTTCTCCTGTTTCCCAGTCTGTCACTTTTATTTCAGAAGAATAATCTTCACCATTGTATATGTTCGATAAAATTAAATCTCCATATTTTTTATACATTTCGCCTTTGTCTTTTTTAGATATTTGATAATTAATTTTTTTTAAGCTATTTGATGTTTTTTTATATTTTGCATTAACTGTATTTTTTAGTTTTAAATATAATTGTTTAAAAATAGTTTTTTCTTGAATACCAGAATAATAATTATCAATCATTGAAGAAACACTATTTTGTATAATAGGATTGGCAAGAAGTTCAGAATAAATACAATATTTCTCACCATCTATTGCAGGTGTAATCTTACATTTCCCCCAACCTTCTATATAATCCTTTATCTTTTCTAAAGGTAAGCCTTTGACCATTTCTTCAAAACTTTTTGAAATCCCTAAAAAATCTTTGTTTAATGTATCATAATTAATTTCACCGTTATATCTTAATATATCTGTCTTATAACCTTGTTTTGGGGGGTAAATATATGGTAAAGTACCTGAGACTTCTCTTTCTCTACTTTTTTCTGCTCCGACATTATGAGCACATCCTAATATAATTTTAGTATCAGAATTATAAAGAATTATATTTGAATATTTACCCATCATTTCAATAGCAAGTGTTAAGTTTATATTCTCATCAAACTCATTAGAAGATTTGAAATCTATCTCTAAAATCCTTTCATAATGTGGGACTCTAACATCTAAAACTTTTGCACTTTCTATATATTTTCTTAATAGCATACAAAACATTGGTGGTTGTTTGGGGAATGTAATATCTCTTTTTTTTAGAGTTTCTTCTGTAACAAAACATAGATGAAATATTGAGGGGTTGATATTAACATACAATTTTTTTGATTCTGATAAGTTTCTGAATGAAAATATAAAATCTCGTCTTGTCGGTTGCTGTATCTTTTGCAACCTTGAGCCTATCAAAAAATCTATATTTTCTTCTAAAAAAGCTACCAGAGTAAGATAATCAAAATTAATCATTATGATATTCCTTTTTTGTTATTAATGCTATGTAAAGGTTCATAAAAATCTACTTGTGATTTAAACCCGTTAATATTAATAACTCCTTTATGTGTGAACATTATTTTTTCTTTTAATAAATTATACGTATTATTTGAAACCAATATATTTGAATTGTGGAATATACAAGCATTTTCTAATCTTGTTGCTATTTCTGATATATTACCTATCAAACTGTAATTAGAAAAATTGTCTGAGCCTAAAATTGCGAATATCGCTTTATCTGTTGCAATTCCACATGATATGCGTATATTCTCAGGTCTATTTTTTAAAATATTATTGATTTCCATAACTGCTTTTATTGCGTTTAGGGCGTGATTTTCATTAATCCAATAACATTGAATTATGTTATTGCTTGTTTTATCTATTATTCCGGAATGCTTTAAACACCCGTCGATTATTATTTTATAATACTCATTTAATTGGTAAACTACTGAGTTTGGATAAACTTCATCCAAATATAATTGTGGAATTTTTATTTTGAAATATGCTAGTGTTACATCTGTTTTTTTAGGCTCTTGTACCAGATTTTTTATAAATGGGATTGAATTTGGAAATAAATTTATGTCATAACCAAATAATTTTACAGTATTAATTAATCGGTTTTGTTTTAAATAAGTTCTTGCTGATAGCATAACAATAAATATAAAAAACTGAATTAATATTGGCCAAACAATAGGAATCCAAACATTATAAATTCTGCTCATATAAACTGAACCTAGCATGAAACTAAACATAACAATTAGTGATAAACAGGTGCTTATAAAAATATTTGGAATTACAAATAATAATAAGCTAATTAAAAACACTCCGCCAAAACATAACCCCAAATCCATAATCAATGGATAATTATAAAACTCAACATTTGGCATCATAGGAACTACAGATGATAACATAAAATTTGCATTTCCAAAATCCAACACAGGTTTTAATGTATCAGGCGAAACTCTTGCAAATAGAGTATATAATTCAACCATCTTTATAACGGGTTTAAATACAAAAAGAGTTGTTATAAATAAAATTAATACTAGGCTAAAACAAATATACAATTTGTATTTTGTTTTATTTAACATTCAAAACGTCCTCTTTTCTAGGCATTCTGCCACAGCATTTATCTTCATCGCAGAAGCCTAATCTTTCACATTTTGGAACAAGATAATCTTTTAACCAAGGCTCTTGTTTAACAAGTTCATCACACATAGCTTTTACTAAAAGACGAATTTCGTATTGAGCTCTTGTGCATAATCTTAAATTAGCAAGGTGGATAAGTTCTCTTAAGTTTAAAGATGCAACCATTGAACTAGCAGTTGCGTTTGGAAGAACAAATCTTGCATCTTCAGCAGGAATACCGGCTTCAGTAAATTCAAGATATTTTTTAGAAATTTCACCCATAAATTCTTCAAATTTAGCTTTCAATTCAGGGTTTCTTTCAATGGTCGGAGGGATAATATAATCAAATTGTCCTTTTTCTTTAACATATCTTTGAGATTTTTGAGAAAAAGACATATGACGATGTCTTACAAGTTGGTGAGTACAAGCTCTTGAAACATTAGAGATTGCAAAACTAACTTGTATATGTTCAATTGTTGAATAATGACCTGAAGAAACAACTCTGCTGATTAGTTTAAGCATTTTTTCTTCATCAGCATCACAATCAAAAATATTTAATGGGGAATCCGCACTATAACAAGTTCTACAAGCTGTATAAATTGTTCTCAATAAATTATCCGGTTTTGCAATTAATTTAACTTGTGGCTTGTTACTATTTTCCATATCCTACCCCCTCTTTGTCTTTTATTTATATTAACAAGAAAAATAGGATATGTAAAATTGTTAATAAATTTCAAATAATACAGCCTGAAGAATATTCTTCAGGCTGTATTTGTAAAATCTTAACCAATCTGTTACTATTTTTGTCCGTAACGTTTTTTGAATCTTTCAACTCTACCTTCAGAGTCAAGGATTTTTTGTTGACCAGTATAGAATGGGTGGCAGTTGTTACAAATTTCAACTGTTAGATTATCTACTACTGATGCTGTTTCTATTTCGTTACCACATACACATTTGATAACAGTTTTTTTATAATCAGGATGGATTCCCTTTTTCATGGTTACCTCTTTTCTATACATCCAAGATTCCAAACTTGGACAATTTATTTTCGACTTCTTTTATTTTATCTCTAAAATTTTTCCATGCAAGTGTTCATGTAATCTTACTATTACTAATGTAACATTTTTTTAAAATTCTTTCAAAAATTCTCCATGTTACTATTGACAGAAACAAGTGTTTGTTTTATCTTGTTACTATAGATAGAAACAAAGGTCAAATATGAATAGTATACAAGAGATATCAAAACTTATTAATAATATTAATTCTGATGTAGATGTGTTCAATTTTTTAACAGAAATACTTACACCTGCAGAAGTTGAAACTTTATCAAAACGATGGCGTATCTTGAAAATGTTGTC
>CALVEW010000011.1 GCA_944326645.1 Candidatus Gastranaerophilales bacterium | reverse complement strand
CTGAAAATCTTTTTCATTAATCTACCTTGTAATTACTATCTAACTAAATTGTTTGTTTCTTGAAGAATATTATTTGAAGTATTAACAATTTTTGAATTAGATTCAAAAGCTCTTTCTGCTTTAATTAACCCTATAAGTTCATCAACAATCTGAACGTTAGAACCTTCCAACATACCTTGTTGAAGTTTTCCTAAACCGTTTTGTCCCGGTGTATCTTGAATAGGTGTACCTGAAGCTTGAGTTTCAGTATATAAATTGTGACCTATTGATAACAGACCTGATGGGTTTTGGAATTTAACAAGTTGCAAAGTCCCAACAATAGCTTGTTGTGTTTGTCCTGGAAGTGTAACTGAAATATTACCATCTTGAGTAATAGTTATTTCAGTAGCATCTCGAGGAATTGTAATTGCAGGCTGAATAATTAAACCATCATTTGTTACTAATTGCCCCAATGAATCTAATTGAAAACAACCATCTCGGGTATATGCAAGAGTACCATCTTGTTGCATAACTTGGAAAAATCCATCACCTTCTATTTCAACATCAAGTTCTCTACCTGTTGACATTGTCACACCCTGTGTAAATACCCTTGTAGTTGCAACTGTTTTTACACCTAATCCGATTTCTAAACCTACAGGTTGAAATGTTCCTTGATTCATCATCGCACCAGGTGTTCTAATGGCTTGTGATAACAAATCTTGAAATTCGGCTCTTGAATGTTTGAAACCTGTTGTATTTACGTTGGCAACGTTGTTAGCTATAACATCTAAGTTATTTTGCTGTGCTATCATTCCTGTTGCTGCTGTTGTTAATGATTTTAACATTGTTTATTTTTCCTCACCCTGTTTAAAATTTTGCTCTAAGATTAACCCTTAATACGACCAACAGATATCGCCGAATCAAGTAAATCACTATTTGTTGTTACTACTCTGCTTAATGATTCATAATTTCTGTTTGTATTGATTGTATTTAACATTTCTCTTATTACATTTGAATTTGACATCTCTAACATTCCTTGATGGATAGTATATTTAGTAGGAGGTGTCCTAAGCTCCTGATTATCTTCTGATCTTGGTCTGAATCTTGAATAACCAACTGCAAGTAAATCTTCTTTATTACTAAAATTAAATATTCCGATACTTCCTAATGCAGTTCTATTTCTACCATCAAAAGCTTCAATATTACCTTGTTCTGTAACCAATATTTGAAATGCATCTGCTCTATCTGCCATATCATCGTTATACAACCTGATAGGTCTATTTTGATTATCTAATACATAATCACCTTCTTTTGTTGTTAAAAATTGCTCACTATTTTTGCAGAAAGAACCGTTTCTAGTGTATGAAATATTCCCATCTCTATCCATTAATTTGAATAATCCATCACCTTGTATGGCAAAATCAAATGGAACACTTGTTTGAGATAATCCTCCTTGAGTGAAATCATATGAAATTTTCATTGTTTCACTTCCCATACTCAACTCTCCAAGATATCTGTTATTTCCTGTACTTTGACCTTTTATTAATTCGCCATTCTTTTGATATACAGATGAATCCATTGTATTCTTGAAAGTTAAAGCACTTTTTTTATAACCTGCAGTATTTACATTTGCAAGGTTATTTGCTGTGTTATCTAAATTGTCCATTAAGGACAACATACCATTTGATGCTGATTCAAATCCTCTTAGTATCATTAGCTTGCGTCCTTAAATCTTCCATAACTTGCCATAACATTTTTTACATAATTTTGTGTTTCTTTATATGGTGGAATACCATTGTATTTCTTAACAGCATTAGGTCCAGCATTATATGCAGCAAGTGCAAGTTCTTTATTATTATCAAACCTGTCCATTAAACCTTTTAAGTATTTTGTTCCACCGTAAATATTTTGTTCAGCATCAAAAGCATTTGTTACTCCTAATCCTTGAGCTGTTGATGGCATTAATTGCATCAAACCCATCGCTCCGCAAGGTGATTTTGCTTTTGGATTAAACCCTGATTCTTGTTTAACAACAGCTTTTACAAAATCAGGATCTAAATTGTTTGCTGAAGCATATTTGTCTATTAATTTGTCAATATCCCCATGGCTAACATTTGTTCCACTTGAAGGAATACTTGATTTTGAACCATATTCTTTCTCATATGTCGAATCAAGTATTTTTTGAAAATCGCTATTTGTTTGTCCATCATTTCCAAAGTTCATTATTGATTGGAACTGATTTTCAATAGCGCTTATACGTCTTAATGTTAGCTCTAGTCCGGAAAGTTCCACTTTCTTTCCCTCTCTCCTCCGTACAATGTTGTACGATTATATACTATACTTACCAAGTCTACATTATAAATTTAAACTATTTGGAGGAAAGGTTCATCAATCATAGGGTTGAAGTTTAAAAAAAATATATAGACCATATGGTCTATTTAATTCAAATGTTGTTATATAATAAAAGAATGATTTTAATATCTCTAATACTTAGAATACTGTCGAATCCGCTGGCTAATGTTTTTCAAAAAAAACTTACCAAAAATTTTACATCATTTGTAGTAAATTCTATTACCTATGGTGGGTTATGTTTTGTATTATTGCCAATTATTTTTCAAACTAATTTTATAAATCTTCCGCAAGAGATTTGGAAATATGCAATTGTTGGTGGTTTGTTTGGTGCTTTAGGTAATGCTTTTTTAGTAAAAGCATTGTCTTTAGGAGATTTATCTGTTTTAGGCCCTATAAATTCTTATAAATCAGTTGTTGCAATGATTTTCGGAATTTTCTTATTAAAAGAAATCCCTTCTATTATAGGTTTATTTGCGATTGCCTTAATTATATGGGGAAGTTATTTTGTTTTTGATACAGTTGAAGAAAAATTTTCTCTAAAATTATTCAAAAGAAAAGATATTATTTATAGATTTCTCGCCTTATTTTTTACAGCGTTAGAAGCTTTGATGATAAAAAAGGTTATATTATTATCTGATATTCTTATTTCATTTATTTTTTGGTCATTCTTTGGATTTGTATTTTCAATTCTTTTTGCGATATTTAAACAAGATAAATTCAAACTCCCTGATAAAATATCATCATTTCAATTTGTGGGTTTAATTTTAATGTTTGGTTTAATGCAGATTACGACGAATTATTTGTTTAATAATATGAATGTATCATATGCGTTGGCATTGTTCCAGTTATCATCTATTGTTAATGTAATATTTGGGTACAAATTTTTCAAAGAGAAGCATTTTTATAAAAAACTTCTAGGCTCTATTATTATGGTTATTGGGTCTGCAATTTTAATTTTGAGTTAGATATTACTCTTGATAAAAAGCGGTTAATATGACATAATAATAGTGTAAGGACACCCCATAGTATTGAGAAAGATTTGGATTAAAAATGTTTGATTTTCCGTTCGAGTTAGATGATTTTCAAAAAGAGGCTTGTGAATGTATTTCTAATGGTGAAAGCGTTGTTGTATGCGCTCCAACAGGTGCAGGAAAAACCGTAATTGCAGAACACGCTATTCATTGTGCATTAAAAACAGGTGATAGAGTTTTTTATACAACACCTTTAAAAGCATTATCTAATCAAAAGTTTAGCGATTTTTCTCAAAAATATGGTGCTGATAAAGTTGGATTATTAACAGGGGATTCTTCATTTAATCGTGATGCTCAGATTGTTGTTATGACAACTGAAGTTTTTAGAAATATGTTATATTGCACCAATTTTGGTTCAATTACAGATAACATGCAAAAGGTTAAATACGTTGTATTAGATGAAGTTCATTATATGAACGATGAAGAACGCGGAACTGTTTGGGAAGAAAGTATAATTTACTGTCCTACAAATGTCCAGATTATAGCACTATCTGCAACGGTTGCTAATGCTGATAAACTTACTGAATGGATTAATACAGTTCATTCGAGAACAAAACTTATTAACACAGATTTTCGACCTGTTCCGTTGAGATTTTATTATTTTGACAGTTCACAACCTAATACAATTTTGCCACTTTTGGCGCCTGGTGGAACTTTGAATAAAAAAATCAGACCTGAGAAAAAGAGCTTCAAAAGAGGTCGTGGCGGGAAAATTATCCAAAAAAGTGTTGTAAAAGATGTTGTTCGAAATCTACATGATAAGGATATGCTCCCTGCAATTTATTTCACATTTTCGAGAAAAAAATGTGATGAGCAAATGGAAAAATGTGCAGATTTATGTCTTGTAACTCCAAAAGAACAAGCAGAAATTAAGCAAATAATAGATGATTATATCGCAGAAAATCCATATCTATATAAGAATAAACATATAGAATATTTGTTGCAAGGTGTGGCATCTCACCATGCCGGATTACTACCAAGTTGGAAGGTTTTAGTTGAAAAACTTTTCCAAAAGGGATTGATAAAAGTAGTATTTGCAACAGAAACATTAGCTGCAGGAATCAATATGCCAGCTCGCTCAACTGTAATTAGTTCAGTAAGTAAAAGAACTGATGAAGGACATAGAATGCTAACAGCAAGTGAATTCTTGCAAATGTCAGGTCGTGCAGGCAGACGTGGAATGGATGAGGTTGGATATGTAACAATTGTTGGCTCTCAATTCCAATCTCCTGAAGAAGTTGCAGAGTTAGTTTTAAGTGATGCAAATCCTTTAGAAAGCAGATTTTCTCCAAGTTATTCAATGGTTGCAAATCTTCTCCAAAGGTTTACTGTTGATGAAGCAAAAGAATTAATCTTAAAAAGTTTCGGGTATTATTCTTCTAATTCAAGACTTTCAGGATTAAATTTACAATTAGAAGATATAAAAGCAAAAATACAAGAAAATTCAGAATTCAAATGTTGGTGTAAATTAACTAACGATGATTTGTTAGAATATAACAAAATCAAAGATATGTATGTTCAAAACAGACGTATTTGCAAAACAATAAGACGTCAAGAAAAAGGAAAGAAAAGACCATTTCCGCAAGAAGCATTGGATTTTGAAAAGGCAGTAAAATCACAATTACATAAAATGCAAAGCTATCAATGCGATACTTGTAAGGTTTATAAAAAACATATCAAAGCAATCGAATTATTGAGAAGATATCAGCTTAAAGAAATGCAATTAACTAAAGAAATTGATTTGCAACGAGATATTTTCTGGAATAAATTTATTTCTCACAAAAAAGTTTTAGAACAATTCGGCTATATCTCCAATGATTTTCCAACTGATAAGGGCAAAACAGTTTCACAAATTCGTTCAGAAAATGAGTTGTTCTTAGCAGAAATAATTTTTTCAGAAGTTTTGAATGACTTAACTCCTGCAGAATTAGCAAGCGTAATTTGTGCTATTACAACAGAAGATATGCGAGCTGATATGTATTCAGAACTTCCATTATGTCAAAAAGTTCGCAAAACTTTGAATAAAATCAAAGATATAAGACGCAAACTTGATAGAGCCCAAAACGATAATAATATCGATGATGATATGTATATAAATTCATTCTATTGTGCATTGATTGAAATGTGGGCAAATGGTGCAGAATGGGATGATATAGTTGACCAAGTAGAAATGGGCGAAGGTGATATCGTAAGATGTTTTAAACGAGTTGTTGATGTTCTAAGACAACTTACGACAATAGACAATGTTCCTGATTCTTTGGTTTATACTGCAAGAGATGCAATAGACAGTATCCAAAGAGAGCCTATTGATTTAGATTAAATATACGTAAAAAAGGATAAAAGAAAAACTTTTATCCTTTTTAGTATGTTATTTATTCTTTACCCTTTATTTATTATTAGCTATTTTTTCTTGATGTTTTTTGTTAATATGTTTATCAATTGCTTTTCCAATAGCATAACCAACACCAATAGTTGCTGCACTCATTAATCCTAAGAATACATAAGTTGCTTTTTTAGAATTTTTAACAAATTGCTTAAGTGGCATTTTCTCTACAAAGTCAGGGTAATTTTCTTTGAAATTATTGTAAGTATTAATGTATAATCTTCTGCCGCTAAAAGATTTCATTGTATTTACACTTTTCATAATATGATATGCAGAGACACCTGTACCTACAATTAAACCTGTAGTTCTATTTAGATTTGTTTTTTTATAAGTTGTATTGTTATTGTTTTGAGTATTTAAAGATATTCCCATAAAATACCTACCTTATATTGACTAACCATGTAAACATAAAAACTACTGAATTTATTTTTTGTTAGTTTAAAAATAAATATTTACAAAATTGTAAATATTTATTCTTGCCTGTAATAAAAGTAGCAAAAAATATTTTTATAATATTTAAACCTAATATGATAAATTTTTATGGTGTTAATAATCGTGTAGCATTTACTGCTAGAAAAAAAAAGCAGGATATCGAAAATCCTAGTCGAAGTAACTCTTTTCCTAGAATATTATTATCTACAGTTGGTATGGCTTTATGTTTAAATACTATATCACCTGCGAATTCCGATACATTTATTAGAGAAAATTCAAACGATAGTATTGAAAGCATTATCACACCAAATAATAAAACAAGATTAACAAATGAAGAATTAAAAGCTGCACCAAGCCCTATTATCAATATTGCAGGAAAAGAAAAGAATGTCGGAATTATTGTAGATACAAAAACAAATAAATTATATCGATATGATAATTCAGGTGAAGTTATAGATGGCTACCATGTCGCAACAGGCAAATTAAATTCAAATGGAAAATCTTTAACAACCACAGGTATAAGACGTGTACACCATATCGAAGATTATCCATACAGTAAAGCATACGGAACGAAACGCAAAGCAAATCCAAAACCATATGGACCGAATGTTTTGTATTTAACAATTATCAATCCTAAAACCGGAGTAGAAGAACCTTCTAATGGAGAGTTTATACATGGGAATAACGATGCATCAAGTATTGGAAAGTATAAATCAGGAGGATGCATCAGAATGGATAATGATGTTATAAAACAATTTGCTGATGAAGTTAAAGTTGGAACATTAGTTTTGATAAAATAAGGATTTTATAAAATGGAAAGAATAGATTTTAATATTGTAAGGCAACACGCATCTGATGCGTATAGATATGCAAGAAATAATGATGATAGAATGATTAATTCAATGATAAATTATTATCAAGAAAGTAAAAAATCTCCATCTATCGCTAATCTTATTATGCATGATTCTATAAAAAGATCTATTGATAAATATGGAAAAGAAACAGTTGAAGATATACAAATGGGTAATATTGAAGCTTACAAAGATTTTCTTAAAAAATCTATTATTGGTATTAAAAACATTAAAATGTGTGATGCGTCAGAAAAGGTCGCTCCATATCTTCATGAACATGCTAAAAGCTATCTAAAATTATATCCTAAAACCGCAGATTTAAGAGAAAAATTAATTGAAAAAGAGCGAGTAATTTTTGATTCAGTAATACCTAAAGCCGGTTGGTTTACAAAATTAAAATTAGCAAAATTTTTGAAAAAATAGTATTTGTAAAAAAAGAGGGCTTAATTTCTTAAGTCCTCTTTTTGGTTTGTATATTTGATTATTGATTTTCAATTTTTCTCATAGTAGGGAATGCAATAACGTCTCTAATAGTTTGAGAATCAGTTAATAACATAACTAATCTATCAATACCCATGCCCATACCACCTGTTGGAGGCATACCGTATTCAAGAGCATTGATATAATCTTCATCAATAGACATAGCTTCTTCATCTCCGTTAGCTTTAGCTAATGCTTGAGCTTCGAATCTATATCTTTGGTCGATTGGGTCAGATAATTCAGAGAATGCGTTAGCAATTTCCCAACCGTTAACACGAGTTTCAAAACGTTCAGTTAGTCTATCGTTTTCTCTATGAACTTTTGCTAATGGAGAAATTTCTCTTGGGTAGTCAATAATGTGGCATGGTTGAATTAATGAAGGTTCAACTTTTGCTTCAAATACCGCATCAACAACTTGTCCCCAGTTCATATCATCATCAACACCTACATTGATTTCACGAGCTTTTTGGATAGCTTCTTCTGCTGTAAATATATCTAAGAAATCAATACCTGTAGCTTCTTTGATAGAACCAATCATAGTTTTTCTATCCCAAGGTGGAGTTAAATCAATTTCGTGTTCTCCATATTTGATTTTTAAAGTTCCAAGAACTTCTTGAGCGACATATGCAACCATGTTTTCAGTTAACGTCATCATATCATTATAATCAGCATATGCTTGATATAATTCAATCATAGTAAACTCAGGGTTGTGACGAGTGTCAATTCCTTCGTTTCTAAAACATTTTCCGATTTCATAAACTCTTTCAGAAACTCCACCAACGATTAATCTTTTTAGATATAACTCAAGAGCAATTCTCATAGTTAAATCCATATCAAGTGCATTGTGGTGAGTATTGAAAGGTCTTGCGTTTGCACCTGATGCTAATGTTTGAAGGATTGGAGTTTCAACTTCCATGTATCCATCATTGTTTAAAAATTCTCTGATTTTTGAAATGATTAAACTTCTTTTTCTGAAAGTATCTCTTGTTTTTTCATTCACGATTAAATCAACATATCTTTGGCGATATCTTGTTTCAACGTCTGTTAAACCATGAAATTTCTCAGGTAATGTTTGAAGTGATTTAGAAAGGATTTTGTATGAAGAAGCTTTGATAGAAAGCTCACCACGAGGAGTTCTTCTAATTGTTCCGTAAAATCCTAAAATATCACCAACATCAACAAGTTTAAGTGTTTTAACCATTTCAGGATCCATATTTTCTTTATGAGAGAAAATTTGGATTTTTCCTGTTGCATCCATTAAGTCGATGAACATGCCTGTATTTCTAATAGCCATGACACGACCAGCAACAGCGTATTTATCTTCAGTTTCTTCACCCGCAGGTAAATCTTTGTATTTTTCTTTTAAATCTACAGCATTTGCATTTTTATCAAAAGTGTACGGATAAGGGTTAATACCTTTATCAACTAATTCAGCAAGTTTTTCTAATCTTCTTTGTCTGATAGATTCTTTTGCCGAAATAGGTTCTCGGATAGCGTTTTCTGACATAAATTTTTCCTCATTTTGTTATAGATAATTATACTTTAGTTACATGTTAGCATAAAAATATAATAAATAATGTACAAAAACTATACCTAAGGTTGGAAATGAAAAATCATACGTTTCTATGATTTCATTTTGCTTAACAGCTGTTAACATTACCGTATACTCCTTAAAAAACGACGATACACATATCCCTAATCAACAGCTATGTAAGATTTTTACATAGCTTTTTTTTACGGATTTTGGCAAGTGCGACGGTTGCGAAGCAACCTAGACACGTCCATGTGAACAAGTTGATGGAGTGTAGGTTTTATTTATAAAACCGAAACGGAATGGAAACTTGTGAACGGCCAATAATCCGAGAACAAGCCGAGCAGAGGCACGAACGAAGTGAGAGACGAGCAAGAATCAACGGAAACGTTGAGTTTTCGTTGTGATTGCGAGTGGTGCCGTTTACTGCGAGGCGCAGTAGAGGTAGATAGGTTACGACTAAATTCCGGTTTGGTTTAGGGCTACAAGTTGGAATTATGATTACTAGATATCACCACCAAACCTCTCATAATAGAGGTTATCCATTTACCCCTACCACTTCCCCTACATCATAGGTGGCATTGGTGGCGGAGTCATTTGTTGCATCATCATTTGGTTTTGCATCATCATTTGGTCTTGGAATAGTTGATTTTGAAGTTGCATTTGATTATTCATGTCCATTATCATTTGCTGATTCATTTGTTGGCTCATAAACATTGATAAAATCGCATTTCGAGCTTGGATTTCTTGGTATTTTTTGTATAAAGGTTTAAAGTTCTCTTCTGTTAGTTTTCCACCATCAAATCCATATTGCTTTTGTAAAAATTCTCCTGTTTTACCTCCTTTATTAATAGCTTCTGTAATACTTAAAAGGTGGTTAATTGTTGGAGCATTTAATTTTTTGTTTTCTGCATTCAATAAAAAATTTAAGTTTTCAATTGTTTGTTCTGGATTACCGGAATTTGCTACTTGAGATTTAATAGCTCGTTTAAATCCAAAAAATGAGCGTCCTGTTTTGTTTTTATCAGCAAGAACATCTCGTACTTCTTTTGGAGTTGCATTTGTTGGAATATATTCTTTGTATTCTGAATCTTCTTTTTTATTGAGGTTGAATAAAGCACTTGCTTTCATTGTATCAACTGCTTCTTTAGGAACTTCGTATGTTTTTGTTTCTTGTTCAGTTACTTGTTTGGTATTTTCTTTTTCTATTCCTTTAGGAGGATAATTGTTATTTATTTTCCCTACATAACTTAATCCTACATTTTCCATGCAAACCTCCTATGAAAAACTAGCCTTGTAATTATATAAGGCATTTTTCATAGAAAATTTGTTATTAATAGTGATTTTTGTTTACATATGTTAATCTTAATGCATTGCCATCATCATTACTGCCAACATATCATCTTTATATTTTGCTTTTAATATATTATTTAAGCTTTCTATTGTAAGAGCTCCACCTGAAAAACCATAATGATCAATATAATGTTTTGCTACATGCTTTCGTTCATTATTAATTTTTTCGGTAATTGCCAATACTTGTGAAATTGTTTCTGATGTAAGATTTTTGCAATCTAAATTTAATAAAAAATTAAAATTTTCTCTTGCAAGTTCCGGATTCTTTGATTTTTGTATTCTTTCTTTAATTTTATTTAATTTCATACAAATACTCCTTAACCCCATGTAATAGTTTATTTAATGATAAAAATAATAAAAAAAAGTTAAAATATGTAACAAATATATCATTATTATATCGCATCATGTAAATTTTTTCAATTCATTTAACTTAATATAAATATAGATATATAATAAAGAACAAATATGCTTAAAAATAGGCATGTTAAGTTCTTGATAGGAATACAGGGTATTATGAATAACTATAATATTACAGGTTCATCACCTAGTATTGATTATGGCGATGTAAAAAATATTAAAGATATGATATTTAATAAAGCAATGGAGAAATCTTCTTCACTCGCTAAAGAAAGTGAAGAACAAATGGCTTTATCTATACAAAATGATGTAATGGATAATGCCAGAAGTTCAATATCATCTTCAAGAATGAAACCATTTGGCTTGCTTACCAAAACTCAACCTGAAGTTCAATTACAGGAAGAAATACCAAAAATAAAAGATGTACCTGAATTAAAACATAATATTCAAAGTGTAGATAATTCTGTTTATACTGCATCAATGCGAGATGAAACAATGAATGCAGCAAGAAAACAATTTAGCAGGAAACCTACATTAATGGAAACATTACAATTCTTGAATACACAAGCTGCAATAAAAATGGTAAGTAAAACACATTCAAAAATAGTATAAACATTGATTATTAAAATATTTTTATAATTTTAAAACTCATCTTAATAGATGAGTTTTTTTGTATTTTGTTACAGAAAAATTTTTTTTCACCGACAACATGTTTGACTTATCAAAAAAAATTCTTAAATAAGAAATTGTAGAAGTTAAGTAAAACAAAAGTTACAAAATAAATAATATAGGAGATTTTGTCATGGGCATGGCAGCATCACAAGCTCGTTATTTGGGCTTAACAGCAAGAAAAACTAACTGTGAATGGGAAGGACAACAAATTAACCAAGCACGTACAGCTTTAGCAAACCAAAGTGCTAATTTGTTCAACCAAATGTTGGCATTATCTGTTCCTGATTGTCCTGACAAAACTGATTTTACAACACTTCAGTATTCATATACTGATGGTAATAATGAATCAGTAATTGAGAATTGGAGACAATTATCAGATTCAAATAAAGATTATAACTATGTAGTAGACCATTGGTATTATGCTGATATCTATACAGGATCTAAAAAATTAATGTCAGATCCACAAGTTACTATTAAAAATGATAGTACACAGCAATTATATAATACAACAGCAGGTTCAGTTGTGTTTGATCCTGACGGAAAATCATATACTTTCAGTACTACTGATGAAGATGGAGAACCAATTGAATTAGTTTATGATGATTTAACAAATTATAAATTTGACCCAGAACTTCAAAATGCTATTTTGGACTTAGCTGCTCAAGGTTATATTCAAACAAATGAATTTGGTGAAGTTGATATAGCTACATTAAATAGTTTAAGAGGGTATCACGATGGTACATCTTGGCATTTTGCAACCGTTGAAGATTTGGAAAATGCTTCAAATAAAGAGCTCGGCTTAGAAAATGGTACTTGGACATTAAATAATGGATATGTAGATTTATCAGGATTTGATTTAACTACACCTCAAGGTTTGGATGATAATCAAGCTTTAGCTATAGGTAAAATATTAAATGATGCTGGTGCAACAGGCTTTGATTATGAAGATGCTACAGAAGTTAGAAATTGGTTAGATACAGCCGCCGCAGGTTTAGGCGATAAGACAAGCGGTTACTATCGCATCAATGGTACAACTTTAGAAGATGCGACAATGGCTCAAGTATATACAACCCCAAATATTAATGATATGACTACAACATTCTCTCCTACTTATGTGGGGAATGCTAAATTAACTGAATTAGGTGCATTATCTGAAAAAGATGAAGCTGCATTAGCACAAATCATTAAAGATTGTCCAGATTCATCTATTGCCAAATATATAACTTTAAATCCTGATGGTAGTATTGAATATGCAGGAACAGGTATATATTCATTTGAATGGAATGGGATTCAAAAATTTACTACTTATGACGACTTAGTAGATAGTATGCAAACACCTCTATTCAATGAAAAACCAATTGATGCTCAACAAAAACTTGCAACTTATGAAGCTTCATACATAAAAACTGAAGTAAAAGAAACAGATAAAGCATTAATCGAAACAGATGGTGAGGGTAGATTTAAAACCATTAAATTTGAAGATGATTCTATTACATATACATTAAACTGTGAACAAGTTTCTGATGAAGATGCATATAATGATGCAATGAACTCATATTATCATGATGTTGCTGAGTATGAAAAGAAAATTGCAGATATCAATGCTCAAACTGAAATTATTCAACAACAAGATAGAACTCTTGAATTGAGATTGAAGCAGTTAGATACAGAACAAAATGCTCTTCAAACTGAGATGGAAGCAGTTAAGAAAGTAATTTCTAAGAACGTTGAAATGACATTCAAAACATTTAGTGGTTCATAGAGTTAAGTTTAAAATTTATAATAAAATCCATTTTATTGATACACGTACACACCTTTTAAACCTTATTGCATCACCTGATGCAGTAAGGCTTTATTTTTTTAAATGTTATTTATTATTTGATTAGCAACTTCCTCTGCTGAATACATCTCTGACAGTTTTGATTTCACTTCTTTTAAATCATTGATTCTTTTTTCTCGAATACTAGTGTCATATAGATTTTTTTCTGTTTCATTAACAATATTCTTAACTGATAGTCTCCCTTGAATTAATTCAGGTACTGTAATTCTACCTAATATAATATTTGGTAAAGAAACCATATTTATACATCTTACTAATAAATATACGAAATAAAATAACCAAGGCCCCTTGTATGCAATTATCATTGGAACATTATATAAAGCAGCTTCTAATGCAACTGTTCCGGATGCTAAAATAAGACTATCTGATACACTCAGTAATGCTTGATTTTCACCTTTTATAATTTTAAAATCAGTATGTTTTAAATATTTATGATAAACTTTTTCAGATAAATTAGGAGCATGAGATACACAAAATTGAACATCTGGATATTTTTCTTGTAATTTATGACCTGCTTTAATAAATATTTTCATCAAATGGTGTAATTCAAACTCTCTTGAGCCCGGAAATATTGATACTAATTTTTTATTTTTATCAAGACCATGTTTTTCAAAAAATTCATCTCTGTTAGCTTTTTCCGGTAATTGTTTTACTAAAGGATGACCACAATAATGTGTATCTATTCCATATGATTTGTACATCTCAACTTCGAATGGGAATATACAAAGAACTTTATCTATGTTTTTCTTAATTGTGTTTATTCTCCATTTTCTGCTTGCCCATACTTGAGGAGGAATATAATAAAAAGTTTTTATTCCTGCTCTTTTCAAGAATTTAGATACACTTAAATTAAAAGCTCCATAATCAATTAACAAAACGGCATCAGGCTTATATTCCTTTGTAATATAATCAACTACTCGCTTTCCTAAAGTTAGATGTTCAATCAAAATTTTAGGTGTTAATCCTACTGCACCCATTTTAGATTGGTTTGTAAAAAGTTTTACTCCGGCATTTTTTAAATTTTCGCCACCAATACCTTCTATTTCCAATTCCGGATTTTTCTGTTTTAGAATTTCTGCAACTCTTCCGGCATGGATATCACCTGAATAATCACCTGTTATGATAAAAAGTTTTTTCATCTAAACCGCCATAATTACTATATTATTTTTATCTGCGAATTTGATAACTTCTTCTTGGTCAACAATTATAGTTTCGCCTGCTTCTACTGCGATTAAACTTGCTTTGTATCTTTTCATTGTTTTTAATGTTCGAAGTCCTATTGCAGGAATATCAAAACGTTTATCTTGTTCAGGTTTTGCTACTTTTATAATACAAGCATTCTTTTTCGCTAATTTACAACCTCTGCGAATACACTTATCTGTACCTTCAATAGCTTCTACAGCCATAATCATTTTATCTTTTATTACAACAGATTGGCCTATATCAAGATTTCCGGTTTCTTTTGCTAACCAATAACCATAATTTACATCATCTACTTGTTCTTTTGTTGGTTGAATTTTTCCTAGAACTCCTGATGGGATCATTAAATTTTTGATAAATGTTGTTTGATCAATTATTGTAATGCCTAATTTTTCTAATTCATCTATTATCATAAGCATTACTTTGTCATCATTAAGTCTTACAGCTTGTTTTAAAACTTCTACTGCTCTTTTATCAAATTTAGGACGTTTGATTAAAATACTTTTACTAACTTTTCCTAAAAAAGTTAATTGTTTAATTTCTTCTGATTTAAGAATATTTTCAATCTTATTTACTTCTCCTGGACAACAAGAATATACTTTTGAGCAATATTTTTTTAATTCTCTATAATTATCAGATGATAATGATATAGCTACAACTTCAAAACCATTTTCTTTTGCGTATTGTGCCATTTTTACGGGTAATAATCCATCACCTGCGATTAATCCTTGTTTTTTTTCCAGTATAATTGCCATTTTATTTCCCTTTGTTTTTTTACATTTCAAATAATGTTTCGTCTGTTATTTCTACTTCTGTAACTGTTCCTTTTTTATCAGGTAATATCATTATTATTTTACCTGAATATGCTTTTTTATCATACTTCATTATATTTATTAATTTGTCATTATCATATTTAACCGGTTTAATTGACTTATAACCATATTTTTTAAATAACTCATATGCTAAATTATAATATGTTTGATTAATCATTTTTGTCTTTAATGCATAGTCAAATGCAAGCATCATTCCATATACAACAGCTTCACCATGTGTATATTTTTTATAATTAGTAATGGTTTCTAATGCATGTCCATATGTATGACCGAAATTTAAAACTTTTCTTAAACCACTTTCTGTTTCATCTTTTGTTACAACAGATATTTTTAATTCTAAACAGATTTTTATTAATCTTTCAATTAAATTCATATTATTACCAAGAATTCTATCTGCTGCAATTGATAAAAACTCTAATAATAAATATGATTTTTCAGCTTTACAACTTCCTTCAATAAAAGCATATTTTAAAATTTCTCCAAATCCTGACAACATTTGTCGTTTATCTAATGTTAAAATGAAATTTAAATTAATAAATACCATCTTAGGTTGATAAAATGCTCCAATATAATTTTTTGCATAAGGCAAATCAATCCCTGTTTTCCCTCCAACAGAAGAATCAACAAATGATAATAATGTTGTTGGAACTTGAATAAATTCAATTCCTCTCATATAAGTTGCAGCAACAAAACCTGCTAAATCACCAACAACACCGCCTCCTATTGCAATTATTAAATCTTTTCTTGATAGACCTAATTCAATAGCTTTTTGTATAATTTTTTGGTAGTTTTGAAGATTTTTTTGATTTTCGCCATCTTTTAATATAAACAACTCTTCTTTCGAAAAATCAAACTCTTTATTATATAATTTATAAACTTTTTGACTAATTATTATTAGCCTTTTTCTATTAGATGAGATCTCATTTAATTTCTTACCCAAATCTTTAATAGGATACTTATCAATATAAATTGGATAAGATTTTATATTATCTTGTGGTATTTCAACTAATAGCGATGGTTTCATTTACTCTCCTTAAAATCTCTTTCGCGGTAAGTTCAGGATTTAATGAACTTGTATCAATTATATAATCAGCTTTTCTATAATCAATATCCCTTTTATTCAATATTTCCGTAAATTTTTCATACGGATTTTCACATTTTAACAAAGGTCTATTACCTTCTGTTTTTATTCTATCATATAAAGTTTGAGAGTCAGCATATAAATAAAAAACTTTACCAGAATTTAATAAAATGTTTCTATTTTCTTCAAGTTGGAATGCGCCTCCGCCTGTTGAGATAATTAAATGATTATTTTTACAAACTTCTTCAATAGTTAAAGTTTCAATTCTTCTAAAGCCTTTTTCAGTATATCGTTCAAAAATTTCAGGTATAGTTATGCCTTCATCTTCTTCAATTTTTGAATCGATATCAATAAAATCATAATTAGGAATCATTGTTTGTAATAATTTACCGATCGTTGATTTTCCGGCTCCCATCATTCCTATTAGGATAATATTATTTCCCTTCATAGTTATGTTTAATTTCCTCTAGACTATCACCACCAAATTTTTTAAGAAATTCGTCAACCAAAACAATTGCAACCCTTGATTCTGCAACAACTGCGCAAGCTGGAACGGCACAAGTATCAGAACGTTCAAAATGAGCTTGAGTTTGAGAATAATCTAATAAATCAACTGTTGATAATGGAGTTCTCATTGTTGGAATAGCTTTCATTGTTCCTTTTATAACAATGCTTTCTCCATTGGTCATTCCACCTTCTAAGCCTCCTGCGTTATTTGTTTTTCGATATATTTGTTTACCTTCAACATATATTTCATCGTGCATTTTACTACCTGATAATGTTGCAGCTTCAACCCCTGCTCCTATTTCCACAGCCTTGATTGCAGGGATACTCATAACTGCTTGCGCTAAAAGTCCATCAAGTTTTCGATCCCAATGGACATAAGAACCTAAACCCACAGGAAGGTTTCCAAATACAACTTCAAACTTTCCACCTAAAGTATCGCCTCTTTGTTTAGCATCATCAATTGCATCTTTCATTTTTTCAGTTGTATATTTATCAAAACATCTAAGTTCTGATTTTTCGGAACATTCTTTAATTAAAGTATAATTATCCTCTTTAATATCAACCTTAACATCTCCTATTTGAATAACATGAGAAAAACCTGTTATTCCAAATTCTTTTAAAATTTGCTTTGCAACAGCTCCTACAGCTACTTCTATTGCGGTTTTTCTTGCACTTGAACGTTCCAAAACATCTCTTAAATCTTCTAAGTTGTATTTAACAGATCCAGCATAATCTGCATGTCCTGGACGAACTTTGGTAAAGGATTTTTCTGCGATTTTTCTTAATACTTCGACATCATTAAAATCAACTTCTGAACTACACATTGGAAGTTTCCAATTTTCAAAGTCTTTATTTTTGATTTCAAGGCAAATTGGCGCACCTGTGGTTTTACCAAATCTTACTCCTGATTTTATTTCTACGGTATCGTGTTCTATACTCATTCTAAGTCCACGACCATAACCGCCTTGACGACGTTTTAAATCTTTGTTTATTTCTTCTTCTGATATTTTAAATCCTGCAGGTATCCCATCTATAATTGCATTTAAAGATTTGCCATGACTTTCTCCTGAAGTTAAAAATCTGAATACACTTCCCATAATTCCCTTCCTTATAAATAAATTTGAGGTAATACCTCAAATTTATTTTGCATTAATTAGCATTTGAACTTTTGTTTGCATCATTTCTTCTGTTATTACCCAATGACCATCAGGTTTTTGTTTTACAATCATATATGCTTTAAGCTTATATGACTCTCCTGATGGACGTCTTAGAGATGAAACTTTAAATGTATTATTTCCTAATGGTGTAACAGAAATATTAGTATAATAATTCTTATAATTTCTTATTTTGGCAACTGCTTGCCCTTTTTTCATTTCACTTATGTATCTTTGAGTGTTTGTTTCCCTTGTAACTAAAGAACCATCAGGTTTGACTATTTGTCTGATAATTTTTGCATCAGGTGCATACATTGTTGTAATAATAGGACTATAAGAATTAGCAGCACTTACATATCTATTAAAAAAATTAAGTGCATCTTGAGATGTTGCAGCAAATGACATGCCTGCAAATACTAGAACTAATAATATACTCAATATTATTTTTTTCATTAATTCAACTCCTCTTCAGGTAAGGTTCCTTTGACCTCTGCAACTTCGTCACAGCCTAGTCCATATGTTTCATGTAAAGCTACAAGAGCGCGTTTTGCATCGTTCTCATCAACTAAACAACTTACCTTAATTTCACTTGTTGAAATCATCTTGATGTTTATTCCCAACTTAGCTAATGTTTCAAACATTGATGCAGCAATCCCTGGTCTATCAATCATGCCGGCACCAACAATAGATACTTTTGCAATGTTATCATCTACTTGAAATCTGCTTGCTTTGATTTCTGATTTTAATTCATCAAGAGTCTTTAGAGTTTTATCCAAATCACCTTTATCAATAGTAAATGCGATATCATTAGTGTTTTCAATTTTTCTTGCATATGATTGAATAATCATATCAACAGAAATATTAGCTTCAGATAATTTTGTAAAGATTTTTGCAGCATGACCTGGAGTATCAGGTACATCACATACTACTATTCTTAATTGTGTTAAATCTGCTGCTACACCTGTAACCGGTTTATGAAGTTCCATATCATCTACTCCTACAATTAAAGTACCTTTATTTTCAAGTTTAAAGCTGCTTCTTACTCTTAAAGGAACTTTAAACTGTTTAGCAGTTTCTACTGCTCTTGGGTGTAATACATTTGCTCCAACTCTTGCAAGTTCTAACATTTCCTCATAAGAAACTTCTTCTAGCCTTGAAGCATTTGGAACAATTCTAGGATCTGTTGTATAAACCCCTTCAACATCTGTATAAATATCGCATCTTTCAGCTTCAAGTGCAGCTGCTAATGCTACTGCTGATGTATCAGAACCACCACGACCTAATGTTGTAATTTCGCCATCTTCTGTTACACCTTGGAATCCTGCAACAACTACTACTTTACCTTCATTAAGATGTTT
>CALVEW010000010.1 GCA_944326645.1 Candidatus Gastranaerophilales bacterium | reverse complement strand
ATTATATTACGTAAAAAAATGAAATTTATAAATTTATAATTACTAAATAAAAAGTAGAAAATCGAAATAATAAACCAGATCAAGCGGAATTAATTCAATTACCTAAAAAAGAAAAAAATAAAGAAAAAGAAGAAGAAACTGCAGAAATTGCATAACAAAATATATTAGACAAAAAGAGAGTCAATTAAATAATTGGCTCTCTTTTTGTTTACAAAACTTTAATATTTTAGCAATTTTTTCTATTGCGTTTTTTTTGAATAAATAAGATATATAAATATGGAAGGTAGTCGTATGTTAGCAAGTTTTTATACATTTTCTCCAATGCAAAATAATTGTAAAAAAATCAATAATACAAATATAAAACAACAAATTCCACTAAACAAGATAAAGCATGATAGTTTTTGTTTTAAAGGGATGTCACAAGCTTCTGAATATAAAAATGTATTCCAATACCTAGCAGCAGATATCTTGAGTAAACAAAAAAAATATGGAGTTGATGGAAGTTTACTATCTGCAACCAATATAACTAAGGGTGTTGAAAATGTATTTAACAATGATAAAGTATACCCTCAATTTTCATTATGCAAAATAGATAAAATAAAATGGAAATCATATGTTCCTAAAGATGTAAGAGAATTTTGTGTTGATAAAATTAATGAAGCAAGAACATCCAGATTAAATGAGTGGAAAAACTTTCTTGAAAATCCATTATCAAATCCAACAGCAACAAATTATCCAAAGCTTATAAGCAATATTTCAAAAAGAAAGCCATTAAAATTTGTAATTTGGAATGCAATTACAAGTGAATTAAAAGATAATAATAGACATATCCCTGTTCCATTTAATGCTAAAGCTCTAGCGCAGACCGTAAATGATTTTGATTCAATACCTGCAATATCAAGAAAAGTAAGATGTACTTCACCATCTTTTATTGAAATGTATACACATCGACTAAGAGATAATTTACTTGTAGAAAAAGGAGTTTCTACAGAAAATGCTGTTTGGATAAAAATACCATCTATTAAGAAAAATCCATTAGATAAAGAAAAAAATATATCAGATTTAGAAACATTAAGTTGTAAAAATTGGTGTACAAGATCAAGCATTGATAAAGCAGAAGCAGCTCTTGAAGAAGGTGATTTCTATATTTATTTAGAACGAGACAAGAAAAATAATTTATGGCAGCCATTAATAGGTATGGCAAGCCACCAAAACAAGATAGATCAAATACAAGGGGTTGAAAATAACAACATCATACCGTTGAATCAGGTTGAAAATGTAGCTAACTTTATAAAAGAAAAAGGCCTAAAATGTCAATCAGGTATAATCGATGAAGGACCTAAGGCTTATCAACAAATCTTAATTAGCCAAAAACTATTAGAAAATCGTCACGAATTGGGTAAATCTTTTGAAAAAGCAATTAAAGATGAAGATTCACTTGCAATATTTAAATATTTAAATAAACCGGTCAAACAAACAGAAGATGGAAAATTAATTATTGATTCTTATAAACCTGCATTCTTAGCAAACGAAAAATCCGGAATTACTATTCCATATAATATGATGGGAATAAACGAAGATACTTTATTATATGATGTTAAAGAAATAAAAGGTGATTTAATTTTAGCAAATAAAAATAAATTATACTCATCATCAATACAAATGTTCCCTGCAAATCTTGAAAAAGTATCAGGTAAAATTGTTTGCAACAAAGCACAGTATGAAAAATTTGGAGACGAAATAAATAAAGTTATAACTAATAAAAAAAATATTACTATTTTTGAATAAATACAACTAAATTATAATAGCAATTTTTATAAAAACAGTTATAATTAATAATATGAGTATAGAAACAAAAACAAAACGTTTTAAAGACGTAGCAGCACTACCAAGTAATCCAAATTGGGGTAAATATATACAAAGAGTTGGTGAACTATCTAAAAAAGATGTAGATATTCGTACAGAATTTCAAAGAGATTACAACAGGATAATTAACTGTACTGCTTTTAGTAGACTGAAACACAAAACACAAGTTTTCTTCGCAACAGATAATGACCATGTATGTACAAGAATCGAACATGTTAATATTGTTGCATCAACAGCAAAATCAATATCAAAATACTTAGGTTTGAACGCAGAATTAGCTGAAGCCATTGCATTAGGTCATGATTTAGGTCATTCTCCTTTCGGGCACCATGGTGAAAGAATTTTAATGAGAATAATGGAAGAAGAAGGATTTTCCGGGAAATTTTGGCACGAGTACAATAGCCTCAGATTTATTGATGATATTGAAACTCTACCAAATCAAGAAGGATGGGCTGAAAATTTAAATTTAACATATGCAGTAAGAGATGGCATTGTTAGTCATTGCGGAGAGGTTGACGAAAATGCTCTTATTCCAAGAAAAGAATTTTTAGACTTAAGAAAAGTAAAAAAAGGACAACACATGCCATTTACATATGAAGGATGTGTTGTAAAAATATCAGATAAAATTGCTTATTTAGGTCGAGATTTACAAGATGCAGCATTATACAATTTTTTTACAAAAGAAGATTACATAACTTTAAGGCAAATCGCTGAAAATATTGTAAAGGAAAAAGTTAAATTAAAAGAGATTAACACAACATATTTAATGCATAAGTTTATAATTGATTTATGTGAAAATTCAAGTCCTGAAACAGGATTAAACTTTTCACATGAGAACTATGAACTCATGTGTCAAATAAAGAAATTTAATTTTGAGAAAATTTGTATGAATAAAAGACTTAGACCTTTTATGGATTATGCAAACCTTGTTTTAAGAGCCATATACACATTTTTAGATGAATATTATGCAGATTTTAAAACTATAAGTAAATTAGCGAAAGATGCACCATATTATAGAACATTAATCAAAACTTTTTGTGAATGGTTAATAAAATATTCAAATATAGATACAAAACAAAGAATGCAAAAAAAATATCATAACAAAATAATTTATAATATGGAAAATAATATGGATTATAAACAAGCAATTATTGACTTTATTTCGAGTATGACTGACAAATTTGCAATTTCAGTATATGAAGAATTAATTTCACTATAAAAAATAAATAATTTTATAAAAAAACATGGCACTTATTAAAGTACCATGTTTTTATTATCTAAATGTTATAGTTTATACATTTAATAATTTGCTTGCTTGCTCAAGTTGTAATGTAACTGTTGTAATATCACAAACAGAGCTTGGTCCAAAGTATTGGATTGCACCAGCAAATAAATATCTGTCATTCATTGCCCAATCTTCTCTATTAGCTTCTAATTTCTTGAACACAGGGCCATCTAGTTCAACAAGTGCCTTTTTAATAACAGGCTTCATTTCACCATGACGACGTTCCATATTCATCATCATTGTAAGAGGAACACCACCTGCAATCCATTTAGATGCAGGTTCAGTTAAGTTTCTAACTGATGATAAATATCCTGTTAAACCAAATGAAATTAAAGCAAATGCATTGTAACCTAATGAATAACAATAATCTGCATCAAAGTTTGAAGGGAATGCACATCTTCCTTCATAGCCAAAGAAATGAGCTTGTGCATTAAATTTACCAATATATTTTCCTTCTGATTTTAATTCTTCTAATCTTGTTGAAATCATTTCGATTAACAATTTTTCAGTTTCAATTTTTGAAACTTGAACATTGCCGTGAGGATCACGGTCTGCTAATAATTGAGTTTTAATTAATGCAGGTAATGAATTATAAACTTTTGCATTGTCAGCTGATAATCTATTTTCAACAATTTCAAATTTTTCACGAATTGTAGAAGCATTTACAAATGCAGAATCATTTTCAAGTTCTGCCATAATATCATTAAGATTTGCAATCATAGATTTCATTTCAGGAATAAATTCAATTAAACCTTCAGGAATAACTGCAATACCGAAATTTTTACCCATGTCAGCACGTCTTACAATGATATCAACCATATAATCAATAACAGATGCTAAAGACATAGATTTTGTTTCAACTTCTTCTGATATTAATGTAATATTTGGTTGAGATTGTAATGCAGCTTCTAATGCTACGTGAGAAGCACTTCTTCCCATAATTTTGATAAAGTGCCAATATTTTTTAGCAGAATTAGCATCTCTTTCGATATTACCAATTAGTTCTGCATAAGTTTTTGTTGCTGTATCAAAACCAAATGAAATTTCTATTTGTTCATTTTTTAAGTCACCATCAATAGTTTTTGGACAACCAATAACTTGGATTCCTGCATTATTTTTAACAAACCATTCTGCTAATAATGCAGCATTTGTATTTGAATCATCGCCACCAATAATAACAACTGCAGAAATACCTAATTTTTGACATACTGCTAATGATTTTTGGAATTGTTCTTCAGTTTCAAGTTTTGTACGACCAGAACCGATAATATCAAAACCACCAGTATTTCTGTATTCATCAATAAATTCATCGGTAAATTCTACATATTTACCATCAATAATACCTGATGGACCTCCTAAAAATCCATATAATTTACTATTTGGATTTGATTGTTTTAATGCATCATATAAACCTGCAATAACGTTGTGACCTCCAGGTGCTTGTCCACCTGATAATATTACACCTACATTTCTTGCATCTATTGTTTTTGATTCATTTGATGATGCAAAAGTTATTGTTGGTTTGCCATATGTATTTTGGAATAATTCTTTAATTTCTGCTTGGTTTGCTACTGATTCAGTTGCTGATCCTTCTTTAGAAATTAAATTACTTATACCCCCTGCTAATGATGAAGGTAATTTAGGTTGGTATTTTAGTCTTTCTTCTTGTAATGGTGATAAATTTTTCATTCTTGCCTTCCTTTTTATTTGTTCCTTATGATTACATAATTAATATAAATATTATAGCTCATCAAAAATAATTTACTACATTTAAATCATATTTATTATTACAATATATGCTAAAATTAGGTTAAGCAATAATTTTATTAGGATAAATAAATGAAAGAAAAATATGATTTAATATTTAGTTTAGGAAGTTTTCCACTTGTTTCAAAATTATTAAAAGATAAAGAACTTCAAATTTATGATTTCCCTTTTGATAAAATTATTGGCGGGGATTTATTTACTCGTTTAAGCTTACTAATGCTTGATTGTAATAACTTTATTGAACAAAAAAACATTATTAAACAAGAAAATATTCCGGTTGAAGGAGCCGTTCAATATAAAGATTCTAAAACAGGTTTTATATACAATTCTGAGTTTGATAATAATATTCCTGTAGAAAATAATTATCCATTAGTTAAATTAAGATATGATAAATATATTAGAAATCTTAATGTGTGCATAAAAGCTGCAAAAAAAATTCTAATTATTTACATTGAAAATCCTCAAATAAAAGAAGATGATGTTGATAATGAAGAATTAATAATAGAGGCTCTACAAAAACTTACGATGAAATATCCAAATAAAAATTTTAAATTCTTGTATATTAAAAATGATGAGAATTCTAAAGAAATAAAAGTTACACCTATTAATAATAATTCACAAAAAATTATCATGAATTTTTATAAACAATTTTCTGAAATGTCTTCACACGAAATTGACATGAATATATTATCTATAATTTTATCCAATATCCAATTAAATAAAAGTTTTAAGCAATTAAAAATGATTTACTTACAAAGATTAATAAAACTTATTGGAAGTTTTAATTAATCTTTTTCATTTCCGAAATTTTAGGATCAAGTAATCTACGTCCAACTTGATCAAAGTTTACGGAACATAAAATTCTTTCTCCATAACTAATTAATTTTTCAACAACACCTTTTCCAAATTCAGGATGAACAATCGTATCACCTTGTTTTATATTATCACTTTCTACAATATCTTCATCCGGAATTTCTGCAGAATAAACAGGAACTATTGGGGTTTGAGCCTGTTTTGTTTCTAATTTCTCTTCATGTTTTTGTTGAATATTTTCAGGTTTTTCTATTTGTTCTTCTATTGGATCAATCTTATTTGCCTCTTCTAGAGCTTTTTTTTCAGCTTCCTCTTGTAAGATTTGATCCGTTACAGATATTTTAGACTCAGAAGACAATTGCTCTTCATTATCTGTTATACCATCTACATTATCTTCAATATTTTCTTTTATTATTTCTTCAGATGAGTGTTCTTCTATAGATGTAGGAGTATCTTGTTGCAAAGATTCTATCATATCTAAATCTGCATCTGTTAATATTGACTCATCTTCTGTTATTTCTGATTGAGTTTCATTTAATTCTGTATTAGCTTTAAATAAATCACTAGGATCTAAATTTGTCTTTGCTTCTTCTAAATCTTCTAAAGAAACTTGTCTTGATGCTGCTGTTACCGCATCAGCAATCTCATCATCTTCAATATCTATAGATATCTTTGCAAGTTCTTGTTGAACTTCTAGAGCCATTACATCTTGACTAATATCATCCTTACTATTTTCTATATCCAAGACATTATTATCTATTTCGCTTATTTGCTCTTCTGAAGAAGGTACTTCTTCTTGCTCTGAAACAACAGTTGAATCCTCCTGAGGAATTTCCATTACAGGTGTTTCTATTTCTTCTATTTGTCCTTCAGAAGGGATTACTTCTTCTTGCTCAGGAACAACAGCTAAATTCTCTTGAGGAATTTCCATTACAGGTGTTTCTATTTCTTCTGTTTGTCCTTCAGAAGGGATTACTTCATCTTGCTCAGGAACAACAGCTAAATTCTCTTGAGGTGTTTCCATTACCGGTGTTTCTATTTCTTCTATTTGCTCTTCTGAAGAAGGTACTTCTTCTTGCTTAGGAACAACAGCTAAATCCTCTTGAGGGATTTCCATTACGGGTATTTCGTCCATATTAAGACTTAATATTGGAACTTCATCTGTAGAACCATTTAATTTAGTAAAATCTTTAATTTCTTCAAGTTTTATAATTAATGGTGTAAATTTCGTTGTTTTTCCATATAAAATAAACTCATTTTCATTCAAACGATTTAAAAATATATTATATGCCCCAAAATCATTTTGTTGTTTAATTGGTGTAAACATAAACATGTTTTTAGAACATTGCTTTAACTCATTAATATACTTATAAGAATATGGACAAGCAATTGATGTAAATATATTTTTTGCCCCAAATAAAATATTTAAAGTATCTTTTGATGTATTTGAATTATTCAAAGAAACAAAAGAATAGAAGTTTGTATTTTTTTGTTCCATTTGTTTATAAACATACATTATATATTCATTTTGAAGACTATCATTTAATCTTGATAAATCAATAATTAAAGTATTGTCATCAACTAATTTCTCATCAAGAATTCTAAAATCTTTATTTTGTTGAGCAAAAATATTCGCTTTCTCAAATTGAGTTAATCTATTTTTGAGAATAATTAATTGTAATTTCTGAGTTCTTTTAAATTCATACTCAATAACAGCATTAAAATCATTGAAAGGAATAAACTCAACTGTTTTTATATATTCACTTAATTCTGAAAAAATATCCTGTATAAAAGCTTTATTTTCTTGAGTTAAATCTTCAAAACCTCTATCAAAAATATAATCAATTGAATCTTTATTTAAAGGAATCATAAAATCTTTTGTTGCAACAATTTTATTACCTTGAATTTCTCCGGTTAAATCAAAAACAACCGTTTTTCTATTGTTAATTTCATTTTGATTAATTAAATTTTCAAGTAAAAGCTTATACTGATAAGATTTTTCTGCACAAATTATTGGTTTATCTTTTAATAAACTTGATGATACCACTATTTCAGTATCAGATTGATTAAGTTTACCTATAAGTAAAGGGTCTGTTTTATCTAAAAAATTTGCAATGAAATCATTATTCAATATTTCAACATCAGATTGTATTGAAGGGATTGAACCATCATAAGCTTGAATTCCTGTTTTAAAATTAAAAATCAATCTTGCAATAGCTATTTTTCCAATCCTTGAAGACTCTAAATGTAATATCTGAGCAATATATGCACCTTTCAAATCAGATATTTTTATAAACGCTCCTAAGACAATATCTTCTTCATATGATAGTTTTACAAGATTATTTTTAACTTCTATTATATTCATTTCAATAAACCTTTATAACATTAATTCAAAATTATTTTAACATAGGAACATATAATGGTAAAGCATTATTACACATTAGATTTAGGAGTTATACCCTCAGGTATTTTAGTATATATATCTTCCATAGATAAATTTACCGGAGTAAATTCATAATTTAAAATATAATCTACCGCTTCTTGAGGACTGTTTGCAACAAAATACAAATCTCTTGCAGATTCTTTAGCAAAGGATTGGTTTATAATATCATCATAAAATTTTAATAAATTATCATAAAAGCCATTAGTATTTAAAAATATTATAGGTTTATTATTATATCCGAGTTGCTTTTGAACAATCATTTCAGAAACTTCATCTAAAGTACCAAAACCTCCAGCCATTGAAATTATACAATCAGAATTTTTGTCTAGTAACTCTTTCCTTTTTCTCATATCATTTGTTAAATGAAATTCATCACAAGATTCCCAAGAAACACCAAAATTATATAATTTTTCAGGCATAACACCTATAATCTTAGCTCCATTAGCTTTTGCTGATTTTGCAATTTCGTACATTGTGCCAACTTTACTACCACCATATACTAAATCCATATTATTCTTACCTAAAAGAATACCTAACTCACAAGCTTGATCATAATAAATTTTATCTAAAGTGCTTGATGATGAAGAATAAACACATACTCTATGTTTCATTAAAAAGCACCTCCGTTATTTATATAATAAGATGAACAATACATCCCTGTTCCTTGTCTTGAACAATCAAATTCTACTTCATCATTACTTGCAGCAGATCCAAATGGTTCTAATTTATCTTTGTATATATTCATTCCAAAAACATCTTTACCCCATACGTTAGGTCCTGATTTCCCATTTACATCATACATTAAAACCCCTATTATAATTCTATTTGTGTGAGGTTCTATTTTAGGATTTGAATACCACTTGAAGGCTAAAGTTGCATTAGAATCCGTATTATATATTTCATTAAATACATAATCTTTTTTTACCGGTTCCCCATTCATATATTTTATTTTGTATGAAACAACTTTATTCAACGGATGTATTTTGACTAATGCTGCTACAAAATTCTGAACTGTTATTTCTTGGCTATTTGAAAACGTTTTTATAGATGTTGGAATCTCTAAAAAATCATTTTGAACTTGTTTCCATTTTGACACATTCCTTGCCTGAATTGTATCGTCAATAGATAATGGTATTACAAGCAATGCTACCATTACAAAAATAACTAATAAAATAACAACTTCAACTAATGTAAAAGCTTTTTTCATTTATGCCATATCCAATCGTTTTTTCTCATTCATTAAACCGTCATAAACCCATTCAGGAACAAAATTTTTACCTAAAATAATTTGACCATTCATCACATTAGGAGCATGGAAATCAGATCCCCCTGTGACAATTAGACCATATTCTTCAGCTAATGAAGAAAAATGTTCTATAAATGCCGGAGAATGTTTTCTATGATATGCTTCAATACCTCTCAATCCGCAATTTACTAAATTAGGAATTAATTCATCTGCGATTGGAATATCATGAGGATGAGCAATAACAGGAATACCACCTGCATCATATATTATTTCAACTGCATCAAATGGCGAAACTGTCTTTCTTTCTACGTAAACAGGAGAAGCATTATTAATATACTTACTATATGCTTCCATTACATTTGATGTTCCTCCAACATTTGTTATTGCTTTGGCAATATGAGGACGACCAATACTACCACCATCTGCAACCATTGCTTTTACATCATCAAACTTAATTTTTATTCCTTCTTTTTTATTCAAAAGATGTAAAATTTCTTTAGTTTGTTTTATACGAGCTTGTTGTTGAGATTTTAGCATTGATTTAAAATCATTATTATTCACATCCATGAAATAGCCAAGAATGTGAACTTCATGTTCTTTATATAACGTATTAACTTCTATACCTTGAATTACTTCAAGTTTTTCATTATTCTTTTCGATATAATCTTTTGCAACTTTATAGGAAAGAATGTTATCGTGATCTGTTAAAGCAATTACTTCTAATCCAACTTCAATTGCTAAATCTACAATCTTTTCAGGAGAAAAAATCCCGTCAGAATAATATGTATGTATATGTAAATCTGACTTCATTCTATCCTCCTTTTATCATACGCTGTTTGTTTCAACGTTGACCTCCAATTCTTCATTATTCATATCTATATTAACATTAATTCTTTTTATTGCAGTTGTAATTCCATCAACAATCGAAATTTCTACTGCATTTACAATACAAGGAGGATTTGTTGCAACTTCATATCTTTCAGGTAAAAGAGTTGTAATTCTTTTTAAAGACGTTGAATACTCCATGCCAATTACACTATCATATGCTCCACAAAAGCCAACATCTGAAATATATGCCATATTATTAATAACTTTTTCATCAGCAGTTTGAACATGAGTATGTGTCCCAATAAAAGCTGTTACTCCTAAATCTGATAAATACCTTCCTACACAAATTTTTTCAGCGGTTGCTTCTGCATGAAAATCAATTATTATATATGATGTCATTTCTTTTAATTTCAATACTTCTGATCTCAAAACCTGAATTGGATCATTAATTGGCGGCATAAAAACTCTTCCTAATGCATTTATCACACCTATTTTTAAACCATTTTTCTCAAATATTTTAGAACCAACACCGGGAGTATTTTCAGGATAATTAATTGGCCTAATTAATTTATCTGCATCACTTATATAATTAAAAATTTCTTTTTTATCCCAAATGTGATTACCTGATGTCATACAATCTATTCCTGCTTGGGATAATTCATTATAGTTTTTTTGCGTTAATCCAAACCCATGAGATGCATTTTCAACATTTGCTACAATAAAATCAGGGGAATTATTTGTATTTTTAAGATTGCTAATATACTTGGCAACTGCTTTTCTTGCAATTTTACCAACCAAATCTCCAAAAAATAAAATTTTAAATTCTTTTGAATTACTCATAGTATTTATTAAAAGGGGAGAACTTTCTCCCCTATATTTTATTTTGCTATTTCAACTGTTCTGAATTCTCGAACTACAGTTACTCTAATTTGACCTGGATAATCAAGCTCATCTTCTATTTTCTTAGCAATATCTCTTGCTAGCTTTTGAGAAGCTAAATCATCAAACATTTCAGATTCAACAATTACTCTTACTTCTCTACCTGCTTGAACAGCAAATGATTGTTTAATACCTTCATATCCGTTGACAATTTCTTCAATTTTTTGTAAACGTTTGATATATATTTCAAGAGTATCTCTTCTTGCTCCAGGACGACCTGCTGATATAGCATCTGCTAATTTTACAAGAACAGCCTCTATAGTATTTGCAGTAACATCATCATGGTGAGCTTCTATTGCATGAATAATTTCTTCTTTTTCACCAAATCTTCTTGCAAGCTCAACTCCTAATTGTATATGAGTTCCTTCCTGTGTTTGATCAACTGCCTTACCAATATCATGAAGAAGCCCGGCACGTTTTGCTACATAAACATTTGCACCAAGTTCTGCAGCTAACATACCTGCAATATGACCAACTTCTAGAGAATGCTTAAGAACATTCTGCCCATAACTTGTACGATAATATAAACGCCCGAGGTTTTTAATAAGTTCTTTACTTAACCCCATAACCCCCATATCAAGCGCGGCATTTTCACCTTCATGGAATATTTTTTTCTCAACTTCTTCTCTAGATTTTTCTACTACTTCTTCTATTCTAACAGGGTGAATTCGTCCATCCTGAATAAGTTTTTCCAGAGCAATTTTAGCAATTTCTCGTCTTACAGGATCGAAACAAGAAAGAACAACCGCTTCCGGAGTATCATCAATAATCAAATCAACTCCTGTTAAAGTTTCTAAAGTTCTAATATTACGACCTTCACGACCGATAATACGACCTTTCATTTCATCATTAGGTAAAGAAACAACAGCAACAGTTGATTCAACAACTTGGTCCATCATACAGCGTTGCATTGTTGTTGATAATATTTCTTTAGATTTTTCTAAAGCATCTTCTTTAATCTTAGCTTCATTTTCTCTAATTAATTGCATTTGTTCTTGAGCTAAATCATGCTTTAATTGTTCTAATAACATATTTTTAGCATCTTCTCTTGACATGCCAGCAATTCTTTCAAGTTCTGCTATTTGTTTTTGAATAGTTTCAGCAAGATAATTTTCTTTATCTTCTAACTCTGCTTCTTTTCTATCAAGTTGAGATTCTTTATCTGTAACTTCTTGAATTTTATTTTCAAGAGCATCTTCTCTTCTTGTTAGTTTGTTTTCTAAGTTGTTTAATTCTCTTCTTCTTTCTCTTTCGTCTTCGTTAATTTTTTCTCTTTCAGCTTGGAGAGCTTCTTTTGCTTGGATTAAAGCCTCTTTTTTAATTAAATTTTCCTTATCGGTTTGCTCTTGCTTAGCTTTATTAGATTCTTGAACAAGCTTACTATAACGGGATTGAATAATTACAATACCTAGTAATAGAGCCACCGATACAATCAATAAAATGATTGACAAACCGCTCATAAGCACCTTATCCTTTTCTATTTTTTTATTAATACACGATGGTGCGGTACATATAACCTACCGTACTTGAGTTTTTATTAACTTTAACCAATTTTCATCGCATATATTTTAAAAAAATTTGTCTACTACATCTAGGTTAATCATACCATATAATTTAATTTTTGTATATAAAAATATAACGGTTTTTAATTATTAACAATTGTAACAAAAAATTACCCTTGTGAAATCAACAATTGAAATAAAACTTTTTATTAATAAGAAGAACTAAAAGAGAGGCTTTGATTATGGCTGTTAAACCTGTTGAATACATTAAAGATAGTAGCACTCCGGGATTTGCAAAAGCAGGAGATGAAAAAACTATTACAAGTAATAACGCAAATACTATCAAAAAAGATGCCGATCTAGGTAACACTAAAGATTTAGATAATTTCCAATCAAATTTTCTTGAAAACAGAGTTGATTATGATACTCTTGATTATTCAGAAGAAGAAATGGAAAAAGTCGGAGAACAACAAATAGATACCGAAGGTGAAGACGGAGAAAGTTTAGAAGAAAAAGATCAAAAAGGCGGTGCTGTTGCTGCTTCTGTTGGTGCTTCTGTTGGAGCTGCTGCTGCTGCTGCAGTAGCAATCATTACGGCAACTACAGGTGCAAAAAGTGCTGCAGCAATCGGTAAACATATTCCAGGTGGAATGCTTGCTGCAGGGATTGTTGCAACAGTCGGAGCTGGAGTTGCACTTGCTTGCTCATTTGAAGGAACATTTGACCCCAATTTAGTAGAAAGAAAAAATCAAACAGGATCTGCTCCTGACAATAATTCAATAATTCAACAATATATTGATACATTAAGTTCAGATACAGGATTAATGGAAGAAGATATGGCATCATATACTGCATTATCAGAAATGCAGACAAATGCACAAGTTGAAACAATAACAGAATTAGGTGCTCTACAAGCAGAACTTCAAGTTTATCAATCCCAAGGAAACTCTAGTAAAGTTGCTGAACTAAAAGCTCAAATGGAAGAAATCAAAAAAACATCCGAAGAAGAAAATAAAGGCCCTCAAGAAGAAATGGATGGCTTAAAAGAAAATATAGAAACTTATACCGGAAATAATGCTGAAGCAACAGGCGTGAAAACTTCAGGAGATACTGTTTCTGAATTTTTGAAACAAGGAGATCAAATGAAAAATTTTGCTAATGCCGCAAAAATAGCATCACAAGTCGGTGCAGCTGCAATGCTATTAGGAGTAGCTGCCGCAGCAATGAGAATTGGTAAAGATTTAGCAGGAATATTTACAGCAATGTTTGCTGGTGTTGATGGGATGATGGGTGTTGCAGCTAATAACTTCGGGAAACATGCTGATGCAGAAGGAGCAGCAGCTAGTGCTGGAGAAGAAATGGCAGGAAATCTTGCAACTTTACAAGAAAATATTGATGGACAAGCTGGATATACAGAATCAACATCTAGTTCTTATAGTGAATCAGATGCTACAGCTACTGAAACTATTGCTGAAAACCAAGAAGCAGCTAATAACGCAAATAAAGGTGGTGTTCAAGGACAAGGACAAGGACAAAAAACAACAACTAAACCAGAAGAAAACCAACCGGGAAATCAACAAGGCAATGTTGCTGCATAATATAGATAATTTTTTAATAAATATTTCATATCTAAAACCCTTCTATATAATGAAGGGTTTTTAATATTTTTATAAAAGAAGTATTATAAATTTTATACTTTTGATTTAGACATTTGGACAATTAAAAAATATTTTATATAAAACATAATAATATTGTTATGTTTTACAATTACTTTGAAGATTATCAATATGACAGTTGCGTATACAATGGAATTTGCTCCATTGGACCTAGAACATCTTCTCTACAAGAAGTTCTAATAATGTATCTTAAACTTCTTGCATTTTATACAATAGAATTACAAAATCTTGGTGGGTACAACAAAGATGCTAAGCAAATAATCCTTGATACTATTTCTATGCTTATGCAAAATCTTGAATATCAAAATAAACAATTTGAACAATTACTCATCAATATTAAAACTTTACTTATTGATTCAAAAAAAACATACTTAAAAATTTGCAAAGAAAGAAATATAGAACCTAAATTTATAAAAACAAATATCAAACTTGATAATAAAATTAATAACATTAATGCTCTTATTAAACAAGGAGAAAATGAATATGCAAAAAGAATAGAATATCTATCTCCTGAAAGAAAATGTTTACTTGAAATAATAGGTTTAATTATCAATAGTTTGTGTATAAATGTTGTAGAACTAGATAGTTATAAGGAAAACCCTGAGCTATCAAAAAAAGGTTTTAATAAAATTCTTACACTACTTAACTTCTTAAATTATCAAGATACAGATATAAATAATATAATTGATGAAATCAATATCAGTACAAATATTGACAATCAAATCAATAAAGAAATTATTAAAATTAAAAGTAAATTATACGGAGAGCCTCAAAAAAAAGAAGTATCCCAATCTACAAGACCAAATAAAGCTATACTTGTTGCAGGTAGCAGTCTTAAAGAACTAGAAAATATTCTTGAATACACCAAAGATAAAAATATAGATATATATACACATGGAGAAATGATTCAAGCTCATACGTATCCTAAGTTTACAAATAATTATCCTCAATTACAAGGTCAATTTGGAATGGGTGTAGAAAACTGTTTACTTGATTTTGCAACATTCCCAGGAGCTATTTTTATAACTAAATTTGCAACAGAAAGTATTGAATATCTGTATCGAGGAAGATTATTTACTTCTGACTATTTTGTTCCTAAAGGCGCAATTAAAATAAAAAATGATTATTCTCCAATTATTAAATCAGCTCTTGATGCTAAAGGTTTTAAAAGAGGAAAATCTAGATCTTCTATCAATGTTGGAGATTCTTTAGAAAATATTGAATTAAAATTGGAAAAATTATTTAAAAATTTAAATAAATATAACCATATAATAATTATTGGTCCTGAAAGTTTTAATCGAAAAAATCGAATTTATTTTGAAGCTCTAATTAAAAATATTCCAAATAATATTTTTATAATAAATTTCGGAAATAATAAAGAAAAAGATAATGTAATATCTTTAGAAGGTTTAACAGATTTTTCAAGACTTTATCATATAATAGATAAAATAAATACAAACATTGAAAATAATTCAATTGATATTTCTATTTTTATATCAAAATGTGATAGACATACAATTTCTAATATTATATACCTTAAAAACAATGGCATAAAAAACATATTTCTTAGTCAATGTAGCCCGATTATGTTAAATCCTAGCCTTATAAATGTTTTAACAGAATATTATGATATTATTCCAACAACAAATACAGAAGATGATATAAAACAAATAACTAACTCATAACAATCCAAAGCAAACGTTTAACAACTTGACCTAAACACATTGCTATAAAACTGAAAAACATATCATATAATATTTTCATTCCACTCATTGTTAAAATCCATCCGCCAATTGTTGTTGAAGTTTCGTGTTTTAGGGTCGCTATAAAAATCATTCCTAAGCAACCTGTTATATGAACAACTAAAACACCTACAAAAACAGCCTTTAGTATATTGATTACAGAATAATTCCCTTTAATAATAGATCCTGCAAAGAATAAAGCTGGAATATAACCCAAAATATAATAAAAACCATATTCAAAAATATATCTCCAACCACCACCCAAGGCAAATATCGGATAACCTATTAAACCTAATATAATATATCCTATAACGGTTAGCATTGAATATTTTCTATCCAGTAAACTTAAAATAAAAAATATTGCAGGAATTTGAGGAATATATTTATAATGCTTTAGGAAGCCATGCCAGTTTACACCATCAGGAGTAAAATAACTATTCCAATTTGTAAATAAATCCATTGGAATGATAGGATGAGTAAAGCTTAATAACGTAAATGTTGCAATTATAATTAAAAGCCCCGAACAAAGCATCAAGACTAAGGTTCCAAGAGTAAATCTTGCAGCCTCTCCTTTATTTACAAATTTATTTAATTGTGCCTCTATTCTCTTTGTCATTTTATTATCAAATAATCTTCTAAATTAATTTTTATTTTTTGCAATGAATCCTTAAAATTATCGTGAAAGATATTTTCTGTCCACATTATAAGAGCATCTTCGCCATTATCTTGATAATACCCTTTTCTAACACCTAAAGACTTAAACCCAAACTTTTCATAAAGTTTAATTGCAGGAATATTCCCAACTCTAACCTCTAGTGTTATGTATTTAACATAATTATTATAACAATCCTCTAACATTTTAGCAATAAGAGCTTCTCCAACGTGCAAACGTCTATAATCTTCTCTTACTGCAATTGTAGTTATATGAGCTTCATCAACAATATTCCATACTCCCATATATGCAATTAGTTCAGAATCTTTATTCTTTACAGCATAATATTTAGCAACCTTATTATTCAATTCATTTACAAAAGAATCTCTTGACCAATGATGCTCACCATAAGCTGTAGATTCAATTTCCATTAAAGAATCTAAATCTTCTTTTTCTAAATCATTTATAGATATCTCTAACTTATTCATTATGGACAAATACTCTCCCAATCAATATCATCTTCTGTTTCTTCACCAGGCTCAATAATATGTTCATTATCCTCTAACATTATCATTAATGTTAGTTTAAGTTGTTTTTTGTAGTTTTCTAAAGCTTTTTCTCTTGTTTTTGCACAAAATACAAAACTTGGTATCTCTTTTATTTCTATATAATAATAAGGTTCACCGTTAAAATCTAAATCTTGACCTTCTATTAATGTCCAATCAAGATTCATATAATAATCAATATCTTTAGTCATCTAAAGAGCTCCCATTTAGAGGTTGTTTAAGCATCAAACCTTCACCTCCAAGAGTCTCAACTATTTTACCATTCATTTGTAAATAAACAGGCTTTTCAGTATTATAATTAACTGTTTTAATTAATTGAAACATTCTTTTATATAAACTATCTGCTCCTCCACCACATCCAAAAGAATCGGATACATTTATTATTACCTTAGATGGTGTTTCTACGACAGACAAAAGCTTTGTTGGTGGAATTTCAGAATATACACCTTTACTCTGCTCATATTTTGTCGGCCCTTGAAGAAGACAACGAACAGCATATTCAATATTTGAAGTATTTGTTGTGTTATCCCTTATAACTGTACGATAGACTGTTTTATCATTATTATGACCAATAAAAAATATTTTTACTTTCGGATAACTCTTTACAGTTTCAACTGGTTTTTGAATTGTTTCTTGAGGTATTATAGGTTCTTCTATACGAGTTTCATTTCTATGTTTATACAAAACATCCAAAGTAGGTAACTTAATATTACCATCTACATAGTTTAAATAGCCAAATATCCCTAGAGTTGCAATTAATGCACCTAAACCGACATTTTTTAAACCATTATTTTTTTTCTTCTTCTTTCTGCCCATATATAGACCTCTTTACAACCATGATACCATTAATATATATCTTATTGTCAAGTATTTTGATGTTCTTTATTGACATAATTGTATCTGTACCCTTAAATACTTTTAACGGTAAATCAAACGGATTTAATTCATTTATCATATCAACAAATTTGCTTAAATCAATATTACGCAAATTTTCTGATTGTAAATTTTCAAGAACTATTTTTCCATCTTCAATATTTAATTTCCCGGAGAATGTCATTTTAATAGTTTTTTCACCCATTAAAACAGGAGCTTTCATATAAGTTATCAAATAAATTTTATTATGTTTTAACTTAAATTCTACATTATCAACTTTGAAAAATGATAAATTCCCTAATTTTATATCTGTTATTTTTTGAATATATCCCATATCAATAAGAGTTTTATTAAGGTTATCTTCTGTAATAACAGCATTAAAAGTCATAGGAACATCTGTATAAAAAATTGCAGGATGTTGCCAATAATCAACATGGTTATATGGACAAATTGTTTCTAAATGAGCAGATGAAACATATACACCTTTAGCATTTATATCTTGTGCATCTATTTTTACTGATTTAAATTTGCCCTTTTTTAAATCCATTGCAGAATAAGAATCAATTTTTACATCATAATCACCTTGAGCATTCTTTTTCAATAATCTTATAATAGCTACTTTTGCGGCTTTTTTAGTCAACAAATTCATTCCCAAAGCATTTGTTATTCCCCTTGCAACAGGAGAAGATAAACCTTCAGGAACTGCACAATTATACTGAACCTCTGCTAGTGCAAAATTATGAACAAATAATAAACTTAAAAACAATATTAATAATTTTTTCATTCTTCTAATATCCTCTTTTAATACTCTTAATTTTATCACAATGAAAAATTTTATTTACAAACACTTGTTAAAATGATAGTATATTAATAAATAAATAAGGAGAAGAATATGGCAAGATTAGTAAGACCTACTTGGGCTATAAGATGTACACAATCAGGATGCAGAACGTTATTTGAAGTTGCAGAATTAGAAGAAGGCAAACAACAAGAAGTAGTTTGTCCTAATTGTGGCGAACACTATGTATACCCAATAGTTGAAAATAATAACGAAAACCAATAATGTTTTTTAATAATACAGACAAACGCTATAATCAGTTCAGCGCATATTTAAAAAACAAATTTGGCGCAAAAGTTTATAAAATCACCCTTGATGCAGGTTTTTCATGTCCTAATAGAGATGGAACAATATCTACCGGAGGGTGTATTTTTTGTGATGGTTCCGGAAGCTTTTCACAAGCTCATTCTAATCTTTTAT
>CALVEW010000009.1 GCA_944326645.1 Candidatus Gastranaerophilales bacterium | reverse complement strand
ATTGAAGTTTTAAAATCTGTTGATGTTATAGCATGTGAAGATTCTAGAGTTACTCAAAAACTTTTAAACCATTTTGAAATAAACACAAAACTTATCTCTTATCATAAATATAACGAAAAAAGTCGTATTGATTTATTTATGAATCTTATTAATGACGGGAAAAAAGTTGCGCTTGTATCAGATGCAGGGACACCTATGATTTGCGATCCGGGGAGTTGGCTTTTGAAAGAGCTAATAAAAAACAATATTTCATATACAGCGCTTCCGGGAGCATGTGCTGTTACAACTTTTCTATCTCAGACTCCGAGAGATGATGAATTTTTTACATTTGTTGGTTTTATGCCTCGTTCTGTAAATGAAATTAAAGATGTTTTAAATTCTTATTCAAATTCTAATATTGTATTCTATGAATCTCCAAATAGAATCATAAAAACTTTAGAAACTATTAAATCAATAAAAGGAAATGTTAATATTGCATTATCAAGAGAATTGTCTAAACTGTTTGAAGAGTCTATTGTAAATGATATAGATACTGTAATTGAACATTATAAAGATGGTATAAAAGGTGAAATTGTTTGTATGATATATAAAACCTCGGATAATGAAAATATTGATATAGAAAAACAAATATCATTATTAAAAGATGCCAATTATTCATCTAAAGATATCTCAAAAATCTTATCATTATTAACAAATATACCTAAAAATAAAATTTATAAAATGATTAATTAACACATAATAAGCTAAGACATAATTCCCTTACCGTAAATAGCAAAATCATATTTTACAGGATCATTAGAATCATATGTCTTTAAGTTATTTGTTAATTCTATTACAGCTTTAAAATCATTACTTTTTCTTGTTAACAAACCCATTTCTCTTGATATTTTAGCTACATGCGTATCTAACGGTATTAATAATTCACTTGTTGGTATAAAATCCCAAATTCCTAAATCTACATCTGATTTTCTAATCATCCACCTTAGAAACATGCACATTCTTTTCATTGCTCCGCCATTTCTAGGATTGGCAACCATAAAATAAAACCCGGCACCTACATCTTTTACATTTGAATAAAAATAATCTGTCACAACCTCAAACATGCCAGCAATTGTTCTTGTTGTTTCATATCCGTATTTAAACAATGTTTCTAATGTTTCATCTGAATTATACAATTTATTTAACACTTTTAAAATGCCTAAAATGTCATTTTCTTTACCAAAACGATAATTAAACCCTTTTAAGTTATTAAAATCACCTTTTTTGATATATTCAAGAGGTGATTTTCCCATTGATCCAAATAATTCATTCAGTTTAGGTATAAAGACTTTTCTACTTCCATAAGCAAATAACGATGCAAGAAAAGCAGATATTTCGATATCCTCTTTCTTAGTATATTTATGTACTGTTTGGATAGGATCAGTTTCTATAAATAGTTTATTCTCATATTTTTCAGCTAACTCATCCAATTCTGTTTTTGCAATCATCTTATCCTCATAAAAAAATCTTCTAATAATTTATCACATTCTAATTCATTAATTCCACCATATATTTTGATAGGAGAATTAGCAATTTTATTAAGTTCTAATTTTGAAAAAGCTCCATATTGTGAATCATAACTTCCAAAATAAATAGTCTTAATTCTAGCTTGCATAATTGCCCAACCACACATCGGACATGGTTCTAACGTTACAAACATTTCACAACCATCTAAATGCCAAGAATTTAGTTTATTCTGCGCAACTTTAATTGCCAATATCTCAGCATGAGCTGTTACATCTTGAGTTTCTTCTTTTAAATTATGAGCTAATGCAATTACTTCCCCGTCTTTTAAAATAATTGCACCTACAGGAACATCATTTTGAACTTTTAAAGCTTCGTCAATTGCCCGTTTCATTCTTGGTTTGCCTTATCTAAGAATACTTTTACCGTAAAACCTTCTTCCTCTGTTGAATATAAGCGAACTTCTCCTCCCATAGCTTCAACCAAACCTTTTACTATAAACAAACCTAAACCAGTTCCTCTTGTTGTTCTTGTTGTTTTATCATCTATTCGAGTAAATTTATCAAATAGAGTTTTTAATTTTTCTCTTGAAATTAGCGGATACTTATTATTAACTTCTATTATTACTCTATTTTCTTCTTCATAAGCATTTATTGTAATATCAGTATCTTCTATTCCATACTTTACTGCATTTTCAATTAAGTTGATTACAACTTGTTCAAATCTATCCCTATCTGCATAGATTTGTGAAATTTCTTTTGGAACATTATTTAGAATTACTTTTGATGAAGAATTTTTTACAAGTAATATTGCATCGTCAATAACTTCAGGAATAGAAATTGTATCCATAATTACATTCAATCTAGAATCTTCAATGTCAGGAATAACAAGTAAATCTTCTATCATACGTTTTAAACGCTCTGCTTGTTTTTTTATTACTTTCAATGATTTCTGTTGTGTTTCTTTATCTATTTCAATATCTTGACGCAATAATCTTGAAGTATAACCTTGAATACTTGTTAATGGAGTTCTTAATTCATGACTTACTGTATCAATCATATTAGAACGAAATTCATTTAATTCCTTTAATTCTTTGTTTGTCTTTTTAAGCTTTGAATATGACTTATTAATTTGTTTTACCATTCTGTTAAATTCAAACGATAAGAAAATAATTTCGTATGGTGTAAATACGCTTGATAAAAGTCTTATACGTCTTCTATAATTTCCTTTGGATATGGCAATAATTGCCTTAAATAACTGTCTAATATTTATATAGAGATAATAAGTATAAAGTCCAACGATAAATAAAACTGTTAATGATGCTATTAATACAGACAAAATTATCTTGGTTCTACCATAATCTATTGTTTTGTGAGTTAATTCATGAGGCGTATTTACAACAACTAAAACCTTTGGAGTATCTTTCTTTAAATAAACAAATGGTTGGTTTTTTACTTTTCCAAATACTGTTGCCTCATCAGAAACAAGATTCTTAGGTAATTGAGACACACTTTGTTGATATAATTTTTCATTATAATTATGTGATGTAATAATTTTTCCATCATATGTAAGGATATTTATTTGTCGCTTATCATCTTTCAAAGGTGAAAATATTTGATCTCTTAATACATTTATATCAAATACAGCAACTAAATATCTTCCGTCTTTTAGCGGAGTCTTTAATGCTGTTTCTTGATTTACTATACATTCATTATAAATTTTTAGAAACTCATCTTCAGAATTTATTATAAATATTTTTTTATAAATATCCGAATTTTTTTGAATTTTAGATAGATAGTTTAATTTAGCAGAATCACTATTAAAATAATCTAAAGTCATTACAATTTGTGTTAACTCGTTTGAAGCACTTGCTTGGAATACATCAACTTCATCAGAAACCATATTTGCAATTAATGTTGCTGCTTCTTTTAATTGTAAACGAACTGACTGTTGGTTAATATTATTGATAATTATTCCACTAATAGTCATTGGAATAACAACTGCAAAGAATAATACTATTGCAATTTGTTCTACTATTTTTAAACGTGTAAATCTAATATTTAAACCCATTACTATTCCCCAAACGGAGTTAATTTATAACCAACATTTGTCACGGTATGAAGATACTGCGGTTTTTTAGGATCAGGTTCTATTTTGTTTCTTAAACCACCCACATGAACTCTTACCATTCTTACATCTTCATCACTATCATACCCCCAAACTTCATCTAATAAAGTTGCTAAAGTTACAGGATTATTAAAATGTTGCATTAGGCAATATAATATTTCAAACTCTGTCGGTGTTAATTTTACTTTTTTATTTAAAATAATCGCTTCTAATGTTTCTGGTAAAATCTCAATATTTCCGGAATGCAAAATTTCGTTTGTTATTGGATTTGTATCTTGTATCTGATTTCTTCTTAATAATACTCTTATTCTTAATAATACTTCTTGAATATCAAAAGGTTTTACCAAATAATCATCTGCTCCACAATCAAAACCAATAGTTTTATCATTAATTGTTCCTTTTGCGGTAAGCATTAAAATAGGAATAGCTAATTTGGCTTGTCTTATATTTTTACATACATCAAACCCATTCATTTTAGGCATCATCACATCTAACAATATCAAGTCATAAGAATTATTTAATGCTTTTTGCAATCCTTCTTTCCCATCAGAAGCAGTATCGACAAAATAACCACTTTGAGAAACGTCAAATTCTAATAAATCTCTTATCTCATCATCGTCATCAACGATTAATATTCTTTTCATTTCTGTCATAATATACCCCTATCTGATAAATTTAACCCTTATTATAATATTTTTCAGGGTTATTTGTAAAGGATTCGCTTATTGTTCGATATTCATTCTTATCAATATCGACTCCCATGTTTTTTATATTTATTTCAAAGGCTTTTTTCTTCTTTTTTTTAGGTCGAAAATCCATTATTAATCCTTAAATTATATTGTTATCATCATCAATTTGAATAATTGTTGGTCTGTAATCTTTTACTTCATCTTCTTGATAATAACCATAAGATACAATAATAACCTTATCACCTTTTTGAACTTTTCTGGCAGCAGCTCCATTTACACAAAATATTTTTGATTTTCTCTCACCTTTTATTGCATAAGTTTGGAATCTTTCACCATTATTTATATTTAATATTTCGACTTTTTGATACTCTCTAATCTTTGCTGCATCTAATATATCAGCATCAATTGTTATTGAGCCTACATAATTCAAATCTGAATCTGTTATTGTTGCTCTATGTATTTTTGATTGTAAAAATTCTAATAACATCACATATTCTCCATTTGATTTTATTTTAAAACAAACAGATACAAAAATAAATCAATGTTAAAGTTATTAACTAATTAATGTACTTTCCATCAAAAAGTTCTTTAATCATCTTGCTTTGGTCAGATTCAAACTTTGGTTCATCGTCTGGTTGTTCAGTTTTTTTTTCAGGAGCTTTTTGAATTTCTTGAACAGTTTCAATTTCTTCCTCAGATACTGTTTCTTGTTTTGGAGCTAAAGTTTTAACTTCACTTGGAGGAGTTATGGGTTTTGGCTTAGGTGCGGGTGCAACCTTTCCTATTTCAACATCCGATTCTAATGGGGTTCTAATCAAAACATGTGTATTTTTTTGACCAAACATCGCATCAGCAGCTTCCATAATGGCTGTTTTTTTAGTCCCGTCATTCGCTTGTTTTACAAATATTGCTTGTTTAAATGTAATAACAACCTCATCTGGGGCAATTTTTACAGGGTTAGCCAATTTTAACAATGCTTGAGTTGATGGACTTTTAACATGTGATAATAATGTTGCCCACAAACTTCTAATATCAGTTGTTGGATCAAGCATTTTAGCTTTTGGCATAGGTGTAAAATCGTCTTTTTCTTCAACTTGATCTTGTTGTTTGGTTTCTTCTATAGTTACAACATTTGTTTCTTCTTGTTTGATTTCTTTTACCGTTTCAGACGTTGTTTGAACTGTTTCTTGTTTTATTTCTTGTATAACAGGTTTTGAAACAGGAACAGAAACTTTTTCAATCGGAGGTGTTACAATATGTCTTACAGGGACAACAGAAACATCTCCGCCTTCAAGTGCTTGAATTCTATTTTGTAGCTCAATTAATTTTGTATTATTTGTAAGATTTGACAAATCAATTAATGCAACTTCTAACCACATTTGTTGGTTAGTTGTAGTTTTTATCTCTTTTATATAATTTGCAGTTTTTTCAATTAAAAAAACAATTTGATGAGTTTCGACTTCTTCTTTTTGTTGATTAAGTTGTTTTAATTGAGCTTCATTTAAGTTTGTTAATTCTAATGAAGTTTCATTATCACAATTTTTTACGATTAATAAATTTTTAAAATAATACATCAAATTATTTAAAATCTGAACAGGCTCGTTTCCTAAATTATATACTTTTTCCAACAATTTTATTGCATTTATTGAATCAGATTGGATTATTTTTTCTGCCATTTCATAAAGGACATCAAAAGATAAACGGCCTAAAAGATTATTGATATCATCTTCTGTAATTTCTTTTGATTCTCCTAAAATACTTACTTGATCAAGCAAAGCAATACTATCACGCATACCGCCTGCAGAATTTTTAGCTATTGAATATAATGCACCGTCTGAAATATTTATTTTTTCTTTATCAGAAATATATCTTAAGTGTTTAGCTATATCATCAGTTGTTATTCTTCTAAAATCAAATCTTTGACAACGGCTTTTAATAGTATCTAAAACCTTATGAGATTCAGTTGTTGCAAGAATAAATACAACATTTTTAGGTGGTTCTTCTAATGTCTTTAACAAAGCATTAAATGCTGTATTGGTAAGCATATGAACTTCGTCAATTATATAAATCTTGTATTTCCCATTAACAGGGACATATTGAATTTTTTCAAGAATGTTTTGGGCATCTTCTACTTTTCTGTTACTTGCAGCATCGATTTCAATAACATCAATAGGAACAGAATTAGTGATATCAACACAACTTGTACATTTCCCACATGGCTCTACAGTTGGTCCATTTACACAGTTTAAAGATTTTGCCAAAATTCTTGCAGTTGATGTCTTACCAGTTCCTCGAGGTCCTGTAAACAAATAAGCATGAGAAATTTTACCTAAATTAATAGCATTAGAAAGAGCTTGTTTTATATGCTCTTGCCCTACTACCTCCTCAAGTTTTTGTGGTCTGTATTTTCTATATAAAGGTATATAATTCTCGCCCATGCTATAATTGTATCACAAAAGGAGATGTTATGAGCTACATATTACCAAAACCGTTAACAAAAGGTGACACAATAGGTGTTATTGCACCATCAGGACCTATTTTAGATAAAGAGCCAATATTTAGAGCTAAAAGCTTTTTAGAAGGTTTAGGATACAACGTAGTTTTTTCAGAACATATGTTCTCGCAAGATAGATATTTATCTGCAACAGATGAAGAAAGATTAGAAGATTTACATTGGGCATTTTCTAATAAAGAAATAGATACTATTATTTGTGCAAGAGGAGGCTATGGAGCTTTAAGATTAATCAATAAGATTGATTATGAATTGATTAAACAGAATCCTAAGAATTTTTGTGGCTATTCTGATATAACTGTTTTATCTGCGATGTTTTTAAAAAGAGCTAATCTAATAACATATTCTTCCCCAATGATGAAGGGAGATTTTGGAGCTGAAAGAATTGATAAATATACAATCGATAGTTTTTTTGATGCACTATCACATAAAGAACAAATTTTAGAAGCGCCGATAATAAATAAAAAAGGTCTAGCAGAAGGTATTATGTGGGGTGGGAATTTAGCATCTATTGTTTCACTTGCAGGACTTGATTTTATTCCTGATAATGATTTTATATTCTTTGCTGAAGACTTAAATGAACCTGTTTATAAAATAGATAAAATGTTTTCACAATTGTTAAACATAGAAAAATTTAGAAAAAACATAAAAGGTCTGGCTTTAGGTAAATTCTTAGACCTTGAATATCCTGAACAATTACAATATCTATTTAATCAAATATCAGAAGAATTAAAAATTCCAACAATTTCTGAATTGAATATTTCACACGAGGATACTAAAAACACAATCCCTTATGGAAAGAATTGTGTTTTAGATAATAATAAATTATTTGTTTAATATAAATTAATTGCTAATTTACCCCTGATATGTAAATCCGTCTTTTTTCATTCTATCGATACATTCTGAAATTTGTGCTTCTGTACATACGATAGATACTCTAAAGAAACCTTCGCCATATTTACCGTAAGCATGACCAGGGACTGCTACGATACCTGATTTTTCTAATAATTCATCAGTAAATTCTTGGGATGATTTATATCTTGGAGGGATTGGCATCCATAAATAGAATGTTGCGTTTGGGACATTAAATTCCGGCCAACCTAACTCTTTCATTCCTTGTACAAACAAGTCTTGTTTCTTCTTAAGATTAACATTAGCTAATCTTGTATACTCATCACCTTCTTTTGAATTCAATATTGCAGCACACGCTGTTTGTAATGGTTTATACAAACCATTATCAATAGTTGATTTCAATACTGCAAATAATCCAACAGCTTCTTTATTACCACATATCCATCCTGCTCTCATACCAGTCATAGCATAAGGTTTTGAGAAACTAAAGAATTCTACTGCTACATCTTTTGCACCTTCAAACTCTAATATACTAAATGGTCTATCAGATTCATCAAAATATAAATCAGCATAGGCCGCATCTGACATTAATAAAATATTATGTTTTTTTGCAAATTCAACACAATGTTTGTAATAATCTCTTGTCGCAGTTGCACCTAATGGATTGTTAGGATAGTTAATGATAAATGCCTTAACTTTTTCAGCCTTACCACCTTCTTTTATATAATTATCCCAAACTTCATCTAAATTTGGCATAAAATTATTTTCAGGAGTTAATGGAATTGGATAAGATTTTCCTCCTGCTATTGTTATCATCTGATCATAAGAAGCATAACCGGGATCAGGAACAAAAATAACATCTTTTTCTTCAATATCTGTTGTTGGATTACAAAGAATTCTAATTAAGTTTGCTAAACCTTCTTTTGAACCAATTAATGAACAAATTTCTGATGATGGGTCCAATTCAACATTAAATCTATCTTTCATTCTTTTTGCTACAGCATCTAGGAAATATTTTTCACCTTTTGGTGTTGAATATGTATGAACGCCATTTTTATCTAATTCTTGTTTTAACACATCAAACATATACTTAGGAGGATTTTCCGTCGGTGCGCCCATTGATAAGAAAATCGGGCTTCTACCCTTTTTATCCAATTCAGGTTTTAATTGATTAGCTTTTGCCTTGATTTGGAACATAATATAAGTTGTAATTGATTTTACATAATCATTAAACAATTCGCGCATATAACGACTTCCCCTCTTTAAGTGTGACAATTAAACATATTAATACAAACAAAAATTTGTAGCAACAAAAAAACAAAAGCTCTCCCTAATATATCACTATCACATTAATTAGTTTTTTCTTGTTTTTTACCAATCTCGCACCCTGCAACCATCAATGCTAATGGGATAAATCGTGATGCGGATTTGGTTAAAATATTATCTTTTACTATATATTGAGATGTCATACAAATATCATCCAAATGTGCTGACATATCGGTTAATTCTACAGGTCTATTATCTTTTTTATGAAATATCAATTGATTTAATTTATTTGATATTCTATTACCCGCAACAATTCCAACACCTAAACCAACAATTGGTGCAACTGCATTTAAGAAATTTCCGCCTTTAGACATTTTATTTGCACAAAACTCTCCTAATTTTGACATATAATGTACTGTTGCTATTGGTAAGGCAATATTGGTATACTGAACTAAACCTTCTCTTAATTTAGCTTGACGGTTATTCTTATTTTTATCAAACAACAAGCCTCCAATTAAACCACCTAAGCAAGAACCACCACCAACTACTAATACATTCTTTACATCATAATCAATCTTCCCTAAAAAACTATCTTTAAAAGGAGTTGAAACCATTTTTGATATTTTTAATGAATAAGGTGTTTTAGATGTTTTTGCAAGTATTGCTAAACTTCCTAAAATCCCGGCTGCAGTTGACAACCTTATACCTAATTTTTGATTTTTAGTTAATGCATTTTTAGGTTGTGAATCCTGTGATAATTGAGGTTTCAAAAAATATTTATTATTGTTATTACTTAAACTAATTACCATGATAATACCTGATTAAATAAAACTCCTAAATATTTTTTTTTGCTATTTATATGATAAAATTAAGAAAAAAGGAGAGGAAAGATGAAATTTCAAGAAATAAAAGAAAATGTTTTATACTGTGGACTTAATGATGAAAACAGAGCCATTTTTGATGAACTTATCCCACTAGAACATGGAACAAGCTATAATTCATACATTATAAAAGGTTCTGAAAAAGTCGCACTTATTGATACTATGTATCCTCCAAAAACAGAAGAATACTTAAAAAATCTAGAAGAAAACGGTATTACAAAAATCGATTACATAATTGAAAATCACGGAGAACAAGATCACTCAGGTTCAATACCTGCTTTATTAGAAAAATTTCCTGAAGCTATTGTAGTTACAAATTCAAAATGTGCAGAAAACCTTCACGAAATGTTATTTGTTCCAAGAAATAAAATGAAGATTGTTAACGACGGAGAAAAATTATCTCTTGGAAATAAAACACTTCAGTTTATTTTTGCACCAAATGTTCATTGGCCTGATACAATGTTTACACATGACATTGATGATAATATTTTGTTCACTTGTGATTTCTTAGGTGCTCACTACATATTTGAAGATGTATTTGCAAAACCTTCTGAAGAATTAACTCATAGCGCAAAAAGATATTATGCAGAAATTATGATGCCATTTAGAATGCTTTGCAAAAAATATACTAACTTAGTAAAAGAATTAAATCCTAGTATTGTTTGTCCTAGCCACGGACCTATATACAACAACCCTTCTGACATTTTGGATTTATATGAAGATTGGACAAAAGATGAAGGTAAAAACCTAGTTCTTCTTCCTTACGTTTCAATGTATGGATCTACAAAAGAAATGATTGACTATATTGAAGCAGAGCTTAATAAAAAAGGAATCCAAACTCTTAAATACGATATTATAAGAGGAGATTTAGGAGATTTAGCAATGGGACTTGTTGATGCAACATCAATGGTTCTTGGAACATCTATGGTTCTTGCAGGACCTCACCCTGCATCTGTTAACATTGCTTATCTTGCAGGATTACTTAGACCTAAATTAAAAATAGCATCTTTCGTTGGTTCATATGGTTGGGCTGGAAAATTATTTGAACCTTTAGCTGAATGCGTATCTAAACTTAAACTTGATGTTATTGAACCTATTCAAGTTAAAGGCAGAATAACTGAAGATGACTATAAAAAATTAGATAATTTAGTTAATTCTATTTATGAAAAACATAAAAATCTTGGATTAGTTTAAATATAATAAGAAACTAATTCACAGAATTTCATTCCCCAAGCAGGGAATAAACCAATAAGAATAGTAATTAAAGTGCAGACATATAAAACATAAGTGTTTGCACTTTTTTTGATAAAATAAGTATCTTTAAAAGATTTATCTTGAAATCCCCTTTTTACTATATTCATATAAATAACAACAGAAGATACCATTAAGAAAAACATAAACAACAATAATGGAATTGATATTATTCCTGAATTTAGGACACCTGATATAAGATATAATTTTCCAACAAAACCTGATGTTATAGGAAATCCCATTAAACCAACAATACAAGCAATAAAACAAAGTGAAAATATTGGATTTTTATAAAAATATCCTCTTATATCAATACAATTGTTTGTAAATCCGGAATGTTCAAGAACCAAAATACCTGCAAAAGCACCTATATTCATAAATACATAGCAAATCCAATAAAACATTAGAGCCGATAAAGAAATTTTCGTATAAAGTGCTAAAACCATTAACATATAAGAAACATTTATATAAGAACTTGATGCCATAATCTCTTTTAAATTCTTAGATTTTAAACCATATAAGACACCAAATCCTCCTGTAATACAAGCAAGAAATACTATAAATAATGAAAACTCAAAAGATATAATAGAAGGTAATATCTTAATTAACACAGTAAATATTGCAAGTTTTGGAACAACAGAAATATAAGTTACCAGTTTAGTATTAATATTTTTATAAATATCTATTACCCAATTCCCAAAAGGAAATACACCTAATTTAAAGAATAGACCTATTGATATAAAAATATAAGGAACTATTGAGGATGAAAAAGTATAATTTTGATTATAAGCAAAATATTCTCTTATATTATAAAAATCTAAACATCCTGTTAATCCATAAATAAAACTAATGCCTAAAAGTAAAAAAGCTGATGATAATACTGACATAATCATATATTTGAATGTTTCAGCAATAGTTATTTTCTTTCTATCAATAGAGATTAAAAAATACAAACATAGACTAAATAGCTCTATATTAAAAAATAAACTTAAGTAATCATTAGAATTTACTATCATCATTAAGAAAAATACAGATGATAAGTATAAAATATTAAACGTAAATAATCTTTTTAAAACAGATTTACAAGAGGTTAAATTTAATACAATTATAGATGACACTAATATCAAAAGCTTAAAAAATGTAATATACAATTCAGTTGGATAAATAAAAGAATTTATTAAAAACATCGCAGATATAAACATTCCTGATAAAGAAACAATATTAGCAATTCTTCGCTTTGAAAAGAATGAAAGAATAAATTGTACAAACATTGTAAAAATTAAAACTATTTCCGGAACAAATTTTATAACATTATCAAAATTAAACATATAAACCTCTTACGCATTTAAAAAATTGATTATAATATAAGGACACACGCCTAAAAGAAGAATCAAAAACGATATGCCACCCAATACTACAAATTCATGAACAGCAATATCTTGTACTTGACTATATTTATCAGGCAAATTAGCATAAAAAACTTCATGAATTAGTCTTAAAATATACAATGCAGATAACATAATTATTCCAATTGCAACAAAAGCAAAAAACTTTAGAATCCAAATTTGAGATATTACAGCACCGTAAATTGATAGGAATTCACCAATAAAGCCTGATAAGAAAGGAATCCCAACTCCTGCCAAGCCAATCATAGAAGCAAAACCAAATAAGCGCGGGCATACATTTGCAATTCCTGATAGTCTTTTGATATTCCTTGTTCTAAATTTTAGCTTAATAATACCAACTACAAAAAACAGACCTGCTGCAACTAATGCATGTGATATCATATGAAACACAGCACCTTTATATCCTACTGCATTCATTGAAACAAGACCTAAAATAACAAGTCCCATTTGCGAAATGCTAGAATACGCAACAATTTTCTTAATATCTTGTTGGTAATATGCTAAAGCTGCACCATATATTATATTTATTAATGCAATGCCGCCCAATATTGGAGTTAATGTCATAAAACCCAAAGGTAATAGTGCATAATTAAATCGAATCAAACCATATACCCCAAGTTTTAATAAAATAGCTGCTAAAACCATACTAACAGGAGTTGTTGCATTTGTATGGGCATCAGCTAACCACCTATGTAATGGAACTAAAGGAATTTTGACACCAAAGCCAATAAGAAAACTTATACTCATAACTAATTGTAGAATATATGGGAGATTATTAACACCTATCCGACTTATATCAGAAGTCAAATCGCCAGTTAATGAAAAATTGGTGTAATATAACAAAAGAATCCCTAGCAGAATAAATAAACTTCCACCAAATGTATACAACACGAATTTCAATGCTGCTTTTTTAGATTTTTTATCACCCCAAAGACTTATCAATAAATACATAGGGATTAATTCTAATTCCCACAACACAAAAAATACAAACATATCAACAGAAGAAAATATTCCAACTAAGATACTTTCAAGACAAAGGATTAATGTATAAAAACTCCTATGATGCTTGGTGATAAATAATTTAGAAGCCAATATTGAAAACATAAATATTACACTTGTCAAAATTATCATTAAAATTGATAAGCTATCAACACCAAAACTAACATTAATACCTAGTTGACTTAAAAAATTATTATTCAAAAAAGGAATTGATGCTACATATTCAGGATTAAATTGCAAAGCATCAATATCGTTAATATAAAATACATACAATAATAAAGAATACAAAGTATAAAAAACAGAAAAACCTGAAACAAATCTTCTTATTAATATATAATTTCTATTAATCATAGGAAGATTAATAAGAATTGCAACAATTAACGGCAAAAACATTAATACAGGAATTGAAATAAAAGACTCCATAATTTATACTCCAAATATATTTAAAATCATTGAATACACGCAAATAAAAATCCCTATTACAAATAATAAACACCATACCCCATAACAAATATAAGATTGGAAATTATTTACTTGTAATTGATGAACGACCTTAGATAAGGTTAGCATTACCCCTCTAACTAAATACTCTATTCCACCTAAAATATAAGTATCAAAAAGTGATATTAATTTGGTAAAAAATTTGTATAAATAAATTTCTCCCCAATAATAAATTTTATTTATGTAAAATCCATTAACAATGATATGATACAAGGTTGAATTTAACTTAAAATTATTTCTAAAATTATATAAATAATAAGCAACAACCCCCATAAAAAGATTTAGCAAATATAAAACAGAGAAATGTCCGTTTGGAATTATAAAGCTTGATAATATAATTGCCAAACTCATAAAAATTAATGTTCCATAAGCAATGTTATATTTTGGATTATTATAATTTTCTAAATCAGAACATTCATACCCTGCTTTGTTTTCAAAAACAAGAAAATAAAGTCTAAATATATATAAAGAGGTTAAAGCACCAATGATTGCAAATAGGAAATTAAGGTAAAAAGTATTTGCAAAAACATTTGCTAATAAAGATTTTGCATTAAAACCTGAAAAACCTAATCCGGATAGAGCTAAAGCACCAACAAGAAAGCTCAAAGCAACAATTGGTGAGCATTCTCTAAATTTTCCCATAAACAAAATATTCTTACTGTTAACAATCTTTATAACAACACCTGCGCACATAAATAATAAGGCTTTTATAAATGCATGTGACACAAGATATACAATTGAAGCTATTGGATTATAAAGAGCAAGAGCAACCATTACAAGACCAAGCTGAGAAGATGTTGAATAAGCAAGAACCTTTTTAATATTTGTCTGTAATAATGCAGAAAAAGATGTTAATAAAGCTGTTACACTACCTAAAACTATCATTATTTTTAAAGATAATATATCAGATGCAACAAGTGGAAATATTCGCATTAATAAGAAAATTCCCGTCATTACCAATGTTGAAGAATGAATTAATGCACTAACAGGAGTTGGAGCACTCATCGCATTTATCAACCAAGAGTTTATTGGGAATTGTGCGGATTTTACAATTGCTGCAAATACAAATAACAATGATACAAATGAATAAATTTCCGGTGTTGTTGATGCATAAAAAGAAGATACTATCAGGTTAAGATTCGCAAATGGTAGTGACACTAAAGACATATCATTTAATAAATCTGTAACGTTCATAGAAACAATTACAAATCCTAAAAATAACAACACATCTCCTATTGCATTAATTAAAAATACTCGCTTTGCATCAATAGAAACTTTTGCTTTGTTATACCAAAAACCAATTAACAAATAACTAACAGCTCCTATTAACTCCCAAAATATTAACATTTGGAATAAATTTGGACTAAATATATAACCTAAAATCGTACTATTAAAAATATTCATTAATGAATAAAATCGTGCAAAACTTTTTTCTTTATCCATATAAAAAGCGGAATAAATATAAATTATAAAAGTAATAATTGAAACAGCTAACCCAATCAATGAATTTAGCATATCAACATAAACACCAACTGTAAAATTTAACTCTCTTATTGATAAAAAGTTATAACTAACTTCAACAGGAGAATTATTATAAGTATAAAATAGCGCATACCCACAATATATTGCAGAAATTAATGTGGATAAAATTGACATTAATACAGTATTTCTCTTAGAAAATCCTATTCCTAAGAATCTAGCGCCCATTATTAAAATTGATACCCATATAGGTACAAGAATAAACCAAGAAAAATCCTCTAGCATTTATTTATTTCCTTATATTTAGAATAAATTTTATTAACATCAATAGTCCCAAATTTTTGGTTAAGAATATTGGTAAAATATAGACCAACTGCCAAAACTAAAGCTGATATAGCTGTTGAAAAAATAACAACGGTATAACCTAAATAGCTATTATTTGAAATATAACTTGAAAAAGATACAAAGATTAAATTTATAGCATTAAACATAAATTCAATAGATAAAAGTATTTTTATAAGATTTCGAGAAAAAACAACTCCTAACAATCCTACAAAAAATAGTAATATTGCATCTATTTGATAATAATATGTAGTTATACAATTTAATATATTATGACTCATGATTAGATAGTCCTATAACTGTAATAATTAACCCTAACCCAAACTCTAATAATAAAATTGGATATCGTTCTAAAATATTTTGTGCAAAAGAATCTAAATCGGAATAAGGATTCACAAACACAAAACAAGCCTTAACAATTTCAAACACATCCTTATTTAAAGAGAAAAACTCACCAATTAATATTACTAATATCGCAACCCCAATTATCTTCCAAAACGAATTCAACATTATAATTCGTTTCTCAGAATTTTGTTTTATCATCATTATAGACACTCCGACTAAAACAGGGATAGTAATAACGTAGATTAGGAATTGAACAATTGAATTATATTTTGCACCTAAAAGTAAAAATAATCCTGAAACCATTAGAAATACAACCATTGCCCACAGAAGTGTGTAAATAATCTTCTTTGATAAAAGACTAAAAATTGAAGAAATACACATTAATACTGAAAATAAGATAAAAAAGAATGAATTAATTGACATAATTAAACACTACTCCTGACCTCGAACATTTCAACTTTTAATCTCTATATCAACTGACAAATCTTTTTTATCAGAGACAGCAAGTTCATAATCCCCAGACATCTTCATTGAATGAGTTGGACAATAAAACATACAGTTCCCACAAAAAATACATTTTGAATAATCAATAACATATTTATTTAGATAATGATTATCATTTTTTTCTATCATTATTGCATCAGACGGACAAACCCTTTTACACAAACCACACCCTCTACATCCTTCTAAAACATGCCTGCCTCTAAAATAAGGGCTTAAAAAAGGATGAACTTCAGGATACTCCATAGTTACAGGTTGACGAAATAAATGTTTTAAAACCGCAAAATGACCTTTTAGAATTGCTTTTATTGAAAGAAATATTTTTTTTACCATAAAGCCCTCATCATAATTATCATAATCAAGTTAAATATTGATATCGGAATAATATATTTCCAAAACATATTTAATGTACTAACCTGAGTTAATCTTGGTAAAGTTGCCCTTATCCAAATAATCACAAATACAATTATCAATGTTTTAATAAACAACCAAATTGTTTGTTCAAAATATATAAAATAAGAACAGAACTCACAATTCCCCATAAAGGCATTAGCCAAGTACATACCAAATGGAGGTAAATACCCGCCAAAAAATAAAATAACAACCAACATAGACATAACGAATAATTCTGCATATTCTCCTAAAAAAAACATTGCAAATCTCATACCTGAATATTCGGTATGATACCCACAAACAATCTCACTCTCTGCCTCTGCTAAATCAAAAGGACATCGGTTTAATTTTGCAAGTATTGCAATAAAAAATATCAGAAAACCTAAAACATTAGAAAAAATCATCCAAGTATTAGATTGGAAAAGAACTATTTTATCTAAATCCATAGTTTCTGAGAGAAAAATTACAGACATTACTGAAAGCATAATCACAATTGAATAGCTACAAGTCAAACCTAAACTTCTATATGAACCCAACAAAGAATACTTATTATTACTTGAATAACCTGCCAGAAAATGAAAAATCATAGGAATAGAAGCGATTGCAAAATACAACAAAACTCCAACGGATGAATTTATTAAATGGAATTCTGAATTATATGGAATTAGACACCATAATAATATTACAGATGCAAAAGCCATAATTGGAGCAAGCGTAAATATAAATTTATCACTAGATAATAACTCAATATTTTCCTTGCATAAAAGTTTTATTGCATCAGCTGTTGTTTGTAAAACACCCCATAGTCCAACCCTATTAGGTCCTTTTCTTTGAGTAAAAAAACCTAGAAGTTTTCTCTCAGCCAAAACCAAAAATAGAACAGTTAAGACAAGCAATGAAATTATAACCCCAAACCCAAGAACTGAAACGAATATAATAGCCCATATATTAGGTAGCCATTTAATTTCAAAGAGAGTACATAATAAATAATTCATTATCTGTCAACCTCCGGTAAAACAACATCTAAAGATCCATATATCGACATAACATCTGATAGACAAACTCCTTTTAAAATATCTTTTAAAACTTGAGTAGAATAATAAGAACCCGTTCTCCACTTCACACGATATGGAGTATCTTCTCCAACAGATTTTAAATAACACATCGTCAAGCCTCTAGGGGCTTCTACAAAAGAATATATTTCAGCTTCGTGCTGTTTTTGTTTATGATAAGAATTATCTAACTTAACATTACTAAGATTAATATTCTTTAAAAGTTCTATACATTGTTTGATAATAGAAACAGATTCACGCATTTCATAAATTCTAACAATATATCGACTATAACAATCACCCTCGGATGACAAAATAATATCAAATTCTACATCATCATATATTGGCATAATCGTACGATAATCTTGCAAAATACCGCTTGCTCTTAGATTTGGACCGGTTAACCCCCAATCTAAAGCTTTTTGACTGGATATTATTCCGATATCTTTTGTTCTTGAAAGAAAAATAGGATTTTCGGTAATAATATCCTCATACTCATCAATCTTGTTGTAAATATTATCAACAATCCTAAAAACTTCATCTAAATATATGTCACAATGCCTTACCCCACCAAAAACAAAGTAATTATACATTAACCTTTGCCCTGTAATCTTTTCAAAATAAGTTATGATATCTTCTCGTTCTCTAAACGTATAAAACATAGGAGATATTGCTCCTAAATCTAATAAATAAGTTCCCAACCACAATAAGTGAGAAGCCAATCTATTTAGCTCCATAAACATTACTCTTATATAATTTGCATACTCAGGAACTTGAATATGATTTAACGTTTCATAAGCATTACAAAACACATACGAATAAAAAAATCCGCTTAAATAATCAACTCTATCAACCATAGGTAAATATTGAATATAACTTTTAGATTCTGCCATTTTTTCCAAGCTTCGATGTAAATACCCAACCTCAGGTTCAACTGATGTTATAATTTCACCATCTAACTCTAATATCAAACGTAGAACCCCATGAGTTGACGGATGCTGAGGACCAAGATTTAAAACCATTTTATCCATTCCAACTCAACCTCTTATCTTGTAATTCATAATTTTTTCTTAATGGGTGACCAATCCAACTTTTAGGCATTAATAACCTTTTTAAATTATTATTCCCAATAAAATTAACCCCAAATAAATCATATATTTCACATTCATCAAAATAAGCACTAGGATATAAATTAATAACAGATTGTACATCTGTTTGAACCTTTATTGACAAATTAATCCGTTCATTCATATAAGTTGATATAACAGGATAAATTAATTCTACTGTATCCATATAATCAACGGCAATTATACTTAATAGCATATCAAATGATAATTCAGGAGTTGTTTTTAAATATTCTAAAACTGAACACAAATCCCCAACTTCTACTTCTATTTTTTCAGAACCCAATTTAACATTTGGGAACTTATCTTTAATCATTTCAAATATGTTCATTACTTTCCTCTTTTAATACTAAAATTTCATCTCGCTCTTCAAAGTGAATTTTATGACCATCCATAAATTCCTTTCTTGTAAGAATCGATTCTTTTTTTATTTTCTTTTGAAGTTTTAAAACTGCATCAAAAAGCGCATCAGGTCTTGGAGGACACATTGGAAGATAGATATCGACAGGTAAGAATTTATCAATACCTTTTACAACTGAATAACAATCCTTAGATGAAAACATTCCACCTCCACAAGTACAAGCTCCCATTGCAATAACATACTTAGGTTCAGGCATTTGTTGGTATAATCTCAATAACAAAGGAGCCATTTTATGAGTAATTGTACCTGCACAAATTAACAAATCAGCTTGACGTGGAAATGAAAGAAAAACTTCTGAACCAAATCTTGCAAT
>CALVEW010000008.1 GCA_944326645.1 Candidatus Gastranaerophilales bacterium | reverse complement strand
ATTTTCATTAAATCAGATCCGATATCTGCAATTTTTGTAAATATACCACCTGCAACACGAAGTGCTGAAGCTCCTAAAGATTCTCCTATTGCAAAACCTATAAAACAAGCACCTGCAATTTCTCCTGGAACAAATAGTAAAATAATAAGCATCATTATAAGTTCTACTGATACTAATAAAACACCAATGCTCATACCGGCATTTAATGGAATATTTAAAATATTTAAAGGATTCCCTCTTAATGCGGTAAATGCAGTTCTTGCATTTGCTAAAGTATTCATTCTGATACCAAACCAAGCAACAGAATAAGAACCTAAAATACCAATTACTGACCAACCTAAAATAATTAATACATTAGTTAAAGTCATTTTTTCTAAATAACCGAAGTAAAATGCAATACATAATGCAATTAATACTTCTAGCACAATTAAGAATTTACCTTGTTGAACAAGATAAGTTTTACAAGTTTCAAAAATTGTGTTTCCTACATTCGCCATTGCTGCGTGCACATCAAGTTTCTTAACTTTTAAGAACTCTACGAACCCAAATATAACGCCAATAATAGAAACAGCTAAACCTATTAATAATAGATTATAGCTTGTCATATCAGCTTTTATATTAGGAACGACTAGAGATGCTTCACTTGCAAAAGACGGTACATTTACCATCAATAATGACATTAAAGAGAACATTATCTTTGGTAAGATACTTTTCTTTCTCATAAGTCTCTCCTTTTTAGTTGTAACAGAACAATAAGTTCACAGACTAATTATATTAAATTATCCCCAATAAATCAAGAGAAAAACCATGCCATTAAAAAAGCCTATGAACTTAATCATAGACTTATACTTTTTATTATATAAACTAGGAAATATTTATTGAGAACATTGGTTCTTTATTAGACAAACAAGCGATACAATAATCCGTTTCTAACCTTACAGTCGGAGAAAAATCTTTCATATCACTACCTGTTCGCCCGCGATAATCATTAGTTAAAAATGGACAAGAAAATACACCATTTTGGGTTAATAATCGACCTTTTGAACAGTCATATATTCCATTATCTTCTAATTTTGAAATATCTACTAAATTATTATCAGATGCCCATTTCGTTATTTGAACCATTGAATTTGTTAATTCATGTTCTTGTATTAATCGATGAAATTCATTTTGAATAACACGTTCATCTTCTTGATAATAATTATTCACACACATTATTGTCGTAAAATCATATTTATCTAAACACTTTAACGCAAACATATTTTGTCGAAATGCACCACGAAAACGAACATCATCATTTCGCTGTTCATCATAACTTGCAAATGATAATTTAAAAATTATTTGGTATTCTGATTCATCCTCTACTTTTTTTAAGAATCTGGCCTTTTTCTCATTTATAAAAGTTGCATTAGTAAATATACATACATTCGTTCTTTTTAAACATAATCTAAGAATTGAATTAAAATCAGGGTGAGTCATTGGTTCAGCGCCTGTTAAATAAATACACTTTAAATCTGATTCTTTTGTATCAACTAATGCTTGTTTTATTTTGTCTACTTGAATAAAATCTTTGACATTTTTTGTTAAAGGGAAATCAATATAACATTTTTTACATCTTTGATTACAATTTTTTGCTGTTAATTCTATAAAAAGATGATTTAATTCTGTAAGCTTACAAACCGGTGCAACTGTTATTCCAGACATTTTGGCCCTCCTTTTTTATTTTTTATATTACAATTTAAAAATAAAAAAGATATTACCCGAGTGTCTGAACCAACAAGGCTATACACCAACTTCTTCTATATCTTGAACTTCCTCTAATAATTCTGTTGGAATTTCCTTTGATGTCGTAATTCCATAATCTTTCAAAGCTTCTACTTGAGAGAATAAGCTTGGATTATTTTTATTACTTCTTTGAAATCTGTTAATAGTTTTATTAAACTGAGTATTTAATAATTCAAAACGTTTTTTTACATCTAACAAATCTTCACAGAATTTTGCAAAAGTTTCATATAAATTTGTACCGGCTTGAACTATTTTATTTACACTTTCTTGTTGCTTTTGTTGTGATAACAATTGATTTACAAGTCTTATTGTTGTTAGTAATGCGGATGTGCCAACAATTATTACATTTGCTTTGTATGCTTTATTAATCAATTCATTATCTTCATATAATAGATTTACAGAATTTTCTATTGGTACATACATCAACACAAAATCAGGTTGATATAAATCATCTGCTTTTTGATAATTCTTTTCTGCCAAATCCATTATACGTTTTTTAACCTCTGATTTAAACTTTGGTAATTGTTCTTCATCTTGCATATATTCTAAATAACTTGTTAATGTCATCTTAGAATCAATAATCAAATGACGATTATCAGGTAAATTTAAGACTACATCAGGTCTTATTGTATGGCTTGTTTCATCTTCGCTTATTGATTTTGATACAAATTGTTTTGTATAATGAATCCCCTCTTGCATCCCACAAGATTGCAAAATTGTATCTAATAAACCTTCACCATAAGCTCCTTTTACATTTTGATTAGAAGTTAGTGCATTTGCCAACTGATTTGCTTCTTTGGTTATCTCAGATGTACTTTTCTCTAAATTGGTTATTTTTTCGACTAATGCCGCAGTATTTTTTATACCGGTTGTATTAAAATCTTCTACCTTAGTCTTAAACTCACCCAATTCTTTAGCTAATGGAGCAAGTTTTAAGTCCAATGCTTCTTGATGTTGTTTTCTTAAATCTTCTTGTTCTTCTCTTATAGTATCACGAGCTATTTCTGAAAAATCAGATTTAATCATTTTTTCTAAATCACCCAATGTTTCAAGCTGAGTCTTAACTTTTATCAACTCCTCTTGTGATTTTTTATCAGAATATAATTTAACAATTATCCCTGAAATTATAGCTCCTATTGAAAAACAAAGAATATTTAAAATCATACACCCCAACCCCATATTATAGAAGGCTGAAGGATTGAACCTTCAGCCATTTAAACTTATTAATTATTATTATCTCTTAATTTAGCTACTAATTTTAAAATTTCAATATACAACCAAACAAGAGTAACCATTAAACCGAATGCACCATACCATTCATAGTCTTTTGGTATCATATTTCTCGCACCTTGTTCGATAAAATCAAAATCAATAATTAAATTTAATGCAGCAATTGCAACAACTAATACACTAAATCCAATCCCTACCATACCTGATTCAAAAATACCAGGAATACTATAGTGGAAAAATGATGCAATTATTTGCATTAAATACAAAACAGCGATTGATACTGTTGCCGTAAATAAAACACTTCTAAATTTATCAGAACATCTTATAATATTTAACTTATACAAAGCTAACATTGAAAACATAGCTGCAAATGTTCCAGATACGGCTTGAAATGCAATTCCCGGATATTGTTTTTCAAACATCGCAGAAATACCACCTAAAAATAAACCTTCACAAGCTGCATATATAGGAATAAAAACTTTATTTCTTGTAAAAGAAATAATTAACGCCAACACAAAACCAACAATCGCACCAATTGTAGTCAGCATCATTGCTTTATCCATAAAACCTGCTAAGAATTGTGACCAAGTATAAAAAGCAGGAACAGCTGCAAATATAAACAATAAAAAGGTTTTATTAATTGTTCCATTTATTGTCATAGGAGCAGAAGATAGAACTCTTTCATCTGCTTGACCAAAATTATCATTCAAAATCGGATTTGCCATAATACTCTCCTTTTCTTATCAAGAATATTATAACTTATTTATTATTTTTTTCCTATAGGTTAATTATTTCTTAATAGTTCTAATATTTATTCGTGAACATAACTCGTAACTATACGATATAAAACTTCAAGCTTTTCTCGATCATCTTTGATTGTTTTTGCAATTTTTATAATATCAGCCAACATTTCATCAGTTGTTTTCAAATGATTTGTTGCAAATAATTCCTCACTAGTCGTATTTAAAGAAGATATAATTTTATCTAAAGTATCAGCTGTTACAAAATTTTCACCTATTTCTATTCCACTTAGAGTTCTAGGTGCAACATTAATCATTTCGGCTAACTGTTCTTGAGTTAACCCTCGTTTCTTCCTTAATCTTTTAATTTTTTCACCTAATTCTTTTTTTATACTCATTTGATATGTTTTTTGAAACCTAACATCATTTTTTTTATTATTTTTGATACATAAATTCATAATATATTAACTTTTGTAAACCTTAAATGATACTTTATACCTATTTTTGAGAATAATTTGAGATTTAACCTCAATAAATTTAGCAATTCTGAAATCATAAAAAACTTTATAAAAACATAAGGGAAATGCATTAACCTCAAAAAAGTTAAGTAAGATTTTATATTAGAAAGGGAATTAATTATGACAAGTTATGCAAAAAACGCAGTTTTAGGACCAGTAGTAGCACCAATGACAGATAAAACAAAAGGTTCATTTGGGAATAAAGTTGATTGTGCAGGTGCAAACATTAAAAATAATGCAACAGCATATCTTCAATCCGCTGGAGTATTAGGTACTGTTGCGGTAGGAACAAAGTTAGCTGCTAAAAATCCAAGTGGATTTGAAAAAATAGCAAATCAAGTTGCTACAACTTTATCAAAGGGTTTTAATAATCTAGCAGGATTCAAACCTTTCAGAATAAAAATAACTCCTTTAGTAAAAGAAGTTGCTTCTAAAAATACAGAAAAAGCTACAAAAAATTTAAATAAAACATTTAAAATTACACATATAGACAATCCAACATTGAAAAAGCTTGGAGCAAAAATTGCTCAAAACCCTAAAGCAACTGTTGGAATTATTGCAGGTACATTAGCAGCTATGGCTTTAAGTCATATCACTCACAACCATGCATATAAAGCAGGTCAAATTGATCAAAAATATACTGATAAAGCTAATCAACAAAAAGCTTTAGAATCATAGGTTTAATAAGGTTTAAAAAGTCCGTTAGTGAAATTTCTAACGGACTTTTTTATTTAAATTTTAATAATAAGTTTCAATACAATCAAATATATCTTTTATCTTTGAATATAAAATATCTAAATCTTCATCCTCATCCATTTCTAATGTTATTGTTGGGATATTTCTTTCTACACCGGCATAAGTTCCAAAACTCCCCGGAGTTGGATAACCTATACTTTCTTCAACAGGATATCCTATTATCTTAGAAATCTTTTCTGAAATCTCTTTTGCCGGACCATCATAATTTACTATCTTATATGGAGTATGAAGTGTCAAAATTAATCTTGGGTTATATTCTTCTATAACATCTAATAAAAATCTTGTCTCAATTTCACTAGCAGGGGAATCTCCTCCATAATAGTTATCTTTATCAGACAATTCCCAATTTTTTGTTGGGAAATTTCTATTTATATCAACACCATTTGAATTAACCCTTGTCCCTTTATCCTTACCATCTGGATTTAATGATGGTATAAACAACATGCCGGAATCCTCAACTTCTCCTAAATATTTGTTTATCAAATATTCCCCTTGAGGTTCATCACCATGAACAACACCAACTATTAATATTGGATTCATAGAGAATGAACCCCCAAGAAGTAGGAGTTCATTCTTATTATTTGTAATTTCTTTCTTTAATACTTTCATAATCATCTATTGTTTTGGAGCTGCTGAAAATTTTTCAGGATTTACAGCTTCTGCAGCTTGTTGTCTTTGTTTTGCCATTTCTTTTAATTTTTCTTGAATTTTTACAGGATTATAGCTTTCATTTACATATTCAATCTTTGCACTTGCCTTCATTTGGTTTATTAATTGTTCTAATATAACCATTTGTCTTTGTGTTTGTAAGTACAATTTAATTTGATCTTTTACTTTTACAAATGGTTCCTGACCTGCTGCCATTCTATCAGTAACTTTTATAATATGATATCCATATTGTGTTTGAATTACAGGACTTATTGTATTTGGCTGTTGTGAAAATGCTTGTGTAGCAAAAGGTTCTACCATATCAGCTTTTGCAAAGAAACCTAAATCTCCACCTTTTTTAGCTGTTGCAACATCTTCTGATTCTTCTCTTGCTGTTTTTTCAAAATTATCTGGTAAATTCTTCAATGCCGCTTGAATTGATAAAGCCTTTGCATATCTTGCTTGCATTTCTGCCATTACTTTTTCTTTCAAAATAGTATCTGATAAATCCTTATTTTCAGGTTGTGATTTTATCTTATTAGCAATTTCCATTGGATTAGCTAATATCAAAATGTGAGATGCTCTTACTCTATCAGGATACATAAATTTCTTTGTATTTTTCTTATAGAAAATTTCTGCATCTTTATCTGAAATCTTCACATTTTCTATCATATTAACAAGTTTTTTAACTTTTACTTCTTCTTTTAATTCTTTCTTAAATTGTTCATTTGATACGCCATTACGTTTTAATATAGCATTAAATTGTTCTTTTGAACCAACTTTATCGATCATTGTTTTTAATTCGTTATTCAAATCAGCATTTGAAACTTTTATATGTCTCTTTGCTATTTCTTGATCAACTAAACTTCTAACTATTAATTCATTAACAACTTTATCTTTTATCATTAAATACATAAAATTATTGTCATCTTGAGGTATATCAATTCCCATCCTTGCTAACATATCATTTGTTGCAACTTTTTTGTACTCAGTATCAAACTGGCTTTGTGTTATTGGTTTATTATTTACCTTTATAATAACATCTTTATGGGTATTACAACCTGTAAGTAAAAATACAGATGCCAACATTGTTAATAGAACTTTTTTCATTTTATTATCCTCGTGTTTCGTATTCATAACTTATTTTATCTATATCATAGAACAAATCATATAACATGTTAAATAATTCATTAAAATTCATAATTGAATTATTTATCAATAATATTGAAGTCGCATCTTCACAAGTTTTTGGCGCAGGAGTCCATTGAATATTTTTTATTATATTTCTTGGAAGTTTTATACTTAAAATTCTCCATTCTTCTTTGGTAAAAGGTGTATAAACCCTTATATTATTCATCGCCTCTCTAATTAATGTTATACCCACTTTTGTAGCCATAAGTCTAATTTGAACAAGCTTAATAAGATTATCAACTTCTTCCGGTATTTTTGAAAATCTATCCTTCCACTCTGATACAATATAATTTAATTCAGTATCATTATGAACATCTGCAAGACGCTTATATTCAATCATTTTTTGTTCTTTTGAACCAACCCAATCTTCAGGAATATATGCTGTTACATTTATATCAACTATTGTTGGTGGTTTATGTTTCACAACTTCACCTTTTAGTTCATTAACTGTTTCTTCTAACAACTGACAATATGTATCAAAACCAACATTTACCATATGTCCATGTTGTTTTGTTCCTAAAATATTACCAACACCTCTTATCTCTACATCTCGCATTGCTATTTGATAACCGCTGCCTAATGTTGTGAATTCCTTTATTGCAGACAACCTTTGCATAGCCTCTTTAGTTATATTTTTATTAGGTTTATATAAACAATAACAATAAGCTTGACGTTCGGAGCGCCCAACACGACCTCTTAATTGATAAAGTTGAGCAAGACCAAATCTATCTGCATCATGAATTATCATTGTATTTGCATTTGGAATATCCAAGCCATTTTCAATAATAGTTGTACATAATAATATATCGTATTCATGATTTGAAAAACCGATAATTACTTCTTCCAACTCTTTCTCTGATAACTGACCATGACCAACTGCAATTCTTGCATTTGGTACCAAATCTTTTAATTTCAACCTAAATTCTTCAATAGTTTCTACTCTATTATATAAATAGTAAACTTGACCATCTCTGTCTAATTCATGAACTATCGCATTTTTAACAATATTATCATTATAAACTCCGACAAATGTTCTTATAGGAAGCCTGTTTTTAGGAGGAGTATTAATAACAGACATATCCTTTATCCCCGATAAAGACATATATAATGTTCTTGGTATTGGAGTTGCTGACATAGAAATGATATCAATATTTTCACGAAATTCTTTTAATTTTTCCTTATGTCTTACTCCAAATCTATGCTCTTCATCAATTACTAATAAGCCTAAATCTTTGAATGTTACACCATCTTGAAGTAATCTATGAGTACCAATTACAACATCACAACTTCCCAAAGCCATATTTTTTAGAGTTTCTTTTTGTTCTTTTGAACTTCTAAATCTACATAACAATTCAACATTAACTCCATATGGTTTAAATCTTTCTGATATTGTTTGATAATGTTGTAATGCCAAAATTGTTGTCGGAACAATTACTGCAACCTGTTTACCTGATGCCACAGCCTTAAAAATTCCACGCATAGCAACTTCTGTTTTTCCAAATCCAACGTCACCACATACAAGCCTATCCATTGGATTTATACTTTCCATATCAGATTTTATTTCGTTTATAGCTTTCATCTGATCAGGAGTTTCAGTATATTCAAAAGCATCTTCCATTTCTAATTGCCATGCTGTATCAGGTTCAAATGCTATTCCTTCTTGTATTTTTCTTCTTGCATAAAGTCTTAATAAATCATAAGCAACTTTTTCGACTTCTTGTTTAACTTTTGATTTAGTTTTCTCCCAATCAGAACCACCCATTCTTGATAATTTAGGTTTAGCAGCTCCTGCCCCACGATATCTGCATAATAAATTGATTTGTTCCGCAGGAATATGCAACCTATCTTTTTGAGCATACTCTATTGTTAAATAATCCTTTAACTGACCATCTAACTCTTGTTGGGTTAAACCAATATAGATTCCAACCCCATGAACAGAATGAACTACATATTCACCCTCTTTTATATCATTGATACTTTCAATATATTCTGCTTTTTCTTTATAAGATGTTCGCTTTGTTGATGTAACTTCCTTATTTCTTTTATTAAATAACTCTCTATCTGTTAATAAAATTAATTTCGCATCTTCAATTATAGTGCCATTTGCTGAAATATTATTAGCATAGTCAACATTATAGATGTCATAACTTGCTAATATTTCTTTTACTCTTTCTTTGTAATCAGTTGCAATTATTATTTGATACTCTTCATGATTTTTTATATATTCAGCAACCTCATCCATATTTGCATTAAAATTTTTGATAACCTGAGCATTAAAATCAATTATTTCATCAAATTCACTATCTATAAAATTATTTAATTCAACTCGTTGATACCTTATAAACTTAGCAACAAAATCATTATAATTAATATGATTTACATCTCGTAACGAATATATCAATTCTGTTTTTATATTTTCTTCTAATTGTTTCTCATAGTTTTCTTCAATAAATTGGTACTTTGAAACAATCTCGGACTTCTCATCAAATACTAAAATATAGTCTTCCAAATAATCAAGAGGACTTTCTAAATCTGAATTAAAATAACTCTGATAAACACTTATACCTTCAAAGTAACCTTCTTCTGTTAGTTTTTCATTTAGTTCTTTTGGAAAATCCTTTGGAGTTTTATCAGGCAAAATAAATTTGTATACAGGCATGATATCTATACTTTTAATTTTCTCAATTGATTTTTGAGTTTCTCTATCAAAATACCTGATATCAACAATTTCATCACCCCAAAATTCAATTCTTACAGGATTTTCTTTTAATGTATAAATATCTGCAATATCGCCTCTTATACTAAATTCAGAAATATCACTAACCATTGTTGAACGTTTATAACCTAAACCAACTAATTTTTCTAATAAATCCCTTTGAGTTATTTCATCACCAATTTTTAAAGAAAAACTATTTTTCTTTAAAAAACTTCTTGACGGAAATTTTTCTAATAATGCCTTAACTGGAGTAATTATAATATCAGAAGGATTTAATAATAAATTTATTTGTTCTGAATAATCATATAAATTGAGAGGGACTGTTTCATACATCAAAGAATTTTGATAAGGAAAAATCTCCGAATTTAGTTCAAAAAAAGATTTTAAATCACTTTGATACTTTAATGCTGTTTGCTCTGTCGAAGTTATAAAAAGAACTTTTTTATCTAAATCTTTTGCAAGAACACTAACAAGTAACAACCGTAAAAAAGTAGTTAAACCAGTTACAACAAATGATTTCGAAGTTTTTATATTCTTCTTAAATTCAGAAAAATCAATATTCATTACTCTTGATTTTGGCTTTCGTAATCAATGCCCATATTTTTTAAAGTTGCAATAAATCTTTCAGCACAAGCTTTTTGCACATCAGGAGGTACAACTCTCAATATTTCAACAGTTCTTGAAATAACAGGGTTTTTATCATACCAACGACAACCATTAATAGGTTTTACTAACTCATAAAATCTATCAATTGCCTCTTTAGATACTTGTTCTTCTAATTTCGCAAGAAATAACTCTGCTTGTTCTAACAATTCATCTTGATAATTCTTTAATAATTCTATAACCTCTAATAACTTAGGGTCATGATCATACCATCTTTTATACACGGGACTCATTTATTAACCCTTTCGTATTTTCAGTTTCTTCACTATAACGAATTATATTTGCTCCTAATGCTGTTAACTTAGCATCAAAGTTTTCATAACCTCTATCAATATGGTGAAGATTTTCAATAATTGAAGTTCCTTCAGCCATAATAGCAGCAACAACCAATGAAGCTCCTGCCCTTAAATCACTTGCTGAAACCATCGCACCAGTAAGTTTTTTTACACCTTTGATAATTGCATGATTTCTATCTTGGTGAATATCAGCACCCATTCTTAATAAATGAGGAACTTGCATAAATCTGTTTTCATATAAACTTTCTGTAATAATTCCAACACCATTTGCAGTTGTTAACAAAGCCATTGCCATTGATTGTAAATCTGTAGGGAATCCAGGATATGGTTGGGTAACAAAGTTTATAGAATTTAATCTGTTTTTACAAGAAACTTCTATCGCAGTAGGTTCAATTAACTTAATACTTGCACCCATTTTTATTAACTTATCTGTAAAGAAAGTTAAATGAGCAGGGAATACATTTCTTATAATAGCCTTACCTTTTGACGCAACTACAGCACTCATAAAGGTTCCCGCTTCAATTCTATCAGGGATTGTAGTATATTCAATAGGATGTAAATCAGATTGCTTAACCCCATTAATAACAATTTCAGATGTTCCTGCCCCAACAACATCTGCACCCATTGTATTTAAAAAATTAGCTAAATCTATAATTTCAGGTTCTTGTGCTGCATTTTGAATTCTTGTTGAACCTTCAGCTAAAACAGCAGCAAGCATTAAGTTTTCAGTCGCTCCTACAGATGGTATATCTAAATATATATCAGTACCAACAAGTTTTGGAGCTTTTGCATGAACATATCCATTTTCTATTTTTATCTTTGCACCTAATGCCTCTAAACCTTTGATATGAAAATCTACTCGTCTTTCACCTATTGCACAACCACCAGGTAATGCAACAATTGCTTCTTTACATCGTGAAACTAATGCACCCAATATTATAAAAGATGCACGCATTTTACTTACATATTCATACTGAGCTGTTACAGAGGTAATATTAGTCGCATCAATTGTAACAGACTTTTCCTGTTTATCATGAGAAGTTTTTATTCCCAATCCGTTTATTACTTCAAGCATTATATCTACATCGGTTAAATCAGGAACGTTATATATTTTGGATTCACCCTGAGCAAGAACAGCTGATGCCATTAATTTTAAAACAGCATTTTTTGCTCCACCTATATTAACTTCACCTTTTAATTGGGTTCCGCCTTGTATTTTATACTTATCTGCCAAAACTTCTCCAATCTATCTTTTATTCTTAATATAATCATACAATCATCAACAAATCTTGTAAAGAGGATTATTAAATATTAAGAAATAAAACAATTGTAACAATTTTATTACAAACTAACAAAAATAAATTTTATCTGATTTAATATAAGTGTAGAAGGTAGTGAAAAGTATTTAATTATTTTAGATTGGAAACTATGATGAGTTATTCGCATACAACGCAAAATCTAAATAGAGAAACAAACCTAAACAACTATTATAGTGTTTTTTATCAACCACTCAAAATACATAAATACCCAACAGTTATATTAGACTTTAGAAGGAACAAGTAATGATTAACGGAAAATTGACTAGTTCTATTATCAGGCCAAAAACAATATTAAACGCAGCTACTACTGCGACAACAAAAAAGCCTGATATGGTAACTCGTTTTATGAAAAATAAACTGGTAGGTAAAATCTGTGATACAGCTTCTGAAAACCCGGTAATGTGTCAATCTATTTTTTCTTTAGCAATATGTTGCGGTGCAAGACCGGTTACAAATATGATTACAACAAAAGACAAGAAGGATGCTAGTTATGCTTCTTGTCATTCTATTTCTTCAGGGGTTATGGGATTTGTTTGGCCACTAATTTTTGCAACACCACTTGCTGCTGCTGTTAAATTAATCGCCGCAAAACCTCAAAAATTCCTAAAACCTGAAACTGTTAAAAAATTCTATCCTACTGTAGGGTTAGAAAAAGTTATGAAAGACGGAAAAGAAACTCTTAGGGTTATGACCAACTCTAAAGGTGAAATGCTTCGTGAAAATGGAACAAGGCTTTTAACAAACTTAGAACCATTAAAATTAAAAGGTGAGGCTGATGCCGCTGATAAAATTAAAAAACTTACTGAAAAATTAGCTAAAGCTAAAAGCGAAAGTAAAAAATTAAAAATCCAAGAACAAATTGAAAACTTTAAAATCAAACAACAAGAATTTGAAGCAGAAAAAGCTGCATTTGAAGCAATGAATCCAAAACTTTATGTTGATCCTAAAAGTGGGGTTGTTCGTTCAAGAGAATTCTTCAAAACAGAAAATGGTAAATTTGCATTAAATGATAAAAATGAAAAAATTGGATGCGCAATCCAAAAACCTGAAGATAAAAAAGTTTTAAATAACGTACTTGCAGGAAAACAAGAAGCAGAAATTCATCCAATTACTGAAGATATGGAAATCGGTAAAAACAAAGAAGATAACATTAAATCAATAATTAACTGGGTACCGGATATCTTACTTGCCCCACCTAGAGCAATGTTAACTATTGAATTAATACCTAGATTCCTTAAATTATTCGGAATGGAAAAACAAAAGAAATCTGCTCCTCCACAAGAGGGAACACAACAAAAAACAAATAATACAACATTTAAAGCTGCTGCAGCAAAAATTCCGACTTTTGCAACAATAAAATCACATAGTGGTTCAGCTCCTCAGAAAGGAGGTATATAATGAGTATTAGCTTATTAACAACAAACAACCATATGAATCAACCAGCTTTTAAAGCTAATCCTGTTAAAAAACCTTCAACTTTTATTAGCCTTGCAACAAGAGCTGCAGTTGGAACAGATAAAATTTCTAAATCTTATGATTCTTTTATTGAAAACGTTATAGCTAAGAAAGTTATCGCTCCTATAATGAATTCAAAAAAAGTAAATCAATTAGCAGATAAACTTGGTAATAAAAAAGACATTACCGATCATATGGCAACAATTGGTTCTTTTGTTACAACAACTACTTATGCAGGAACTACTCTTAAAAATAAAAACTTAGAAAGAAAACCTGCTAGAACTCTTGCTCTTAACCAAATCTTAGTTACAGCATTATCTACTATTGGTGCTTATACTATTAATGGTGGACTTGAAAAATTTACCAAAAATATGAGTTATAAATTTAGAGATACTAATAAAAATCTTCCTGATAAATTATTAGAAAAGCGAATCAAAGGTTTTGGTGTAGCTCAAAAATTATTAACATTCTCTCTAATGTACAGATATGTTGCTCCAGTTCTTGTAACTCCTATTGCAAGTAAAATAGGTAAAGCATTAAACTCTAATGATGCTAAAGGAGCTAAAAACGTACAAACAACAACTAAAAAAGCATAAATTAAAAAATTAAATTATAATTATTAAATAATAAAAAGCACCTAATAAAAATTAGGTGCTTTTAAATTATATTAATTAAAACTATTTTGTTAATTCAACCATTGCCTTTTCAAACTGTTCATCATTAGGCGCTTTACCATGCCAAGCTGCAGTATTTTCCATAAATGAAACACCTTTCCCTTTTATAGTATTAGCAATTATTGCAACAGGTTTATCTGAATTATTATTTTTAGCTTTTTCTATTGCTTCATAAATTTGTTCTATATCATGCCCGTCAATAACAATAGTTTCCCAATTAAATGCTTTTAATTTATCTTCAACTGGAGAAACTGTCATTACATCTTCAGTACAACCATCTATTTGGTATCTGTTTCTATCTATAATTGCAATCAAATTATTTAATTTTCTATGAGGTGCTTGCATAAATGCTTCCCAACAAGAACCTTCTTGAAGCTCACCGTCTCCCATATATACAAAAACTTTAGCAGGAGAATTATTCAATTTTAGCCCCATTGCCATACCACAACCTATTGATAATCCTTGCCCCAAAGAACCTGTTGATACTTCAACACCTTTTAACATCTTCTTGCAAGGATGACCTTGAAGCTTTGAACCAAATAATCTAAATGTCATCAATTCTTCTTTTGGAAGAAATCCTTTTTGAGATAACACAGAATATAAAATTGCAGAAGCATGACCTTTTGATAATACAAATCGATCTCTATTTTCATCCATTGCAGGAGTTATATTCATACATTTATGGTAAAGAACAGTCAAAATATCCGTAGCTGAAAATGCTCCACCAATATGCCCTGATTTTGAATTATGAACCATTTTTAGAATATTAATTCTTGATTCTTTTGCTAAATCTTTTAATTCTTGAATTTCATTTGGGCTTAACATTTTTCACCTCCTATACGATATTTCAACACTTTTAGCATAAACAATGGTAGTGCAGGAAAAATTCTCTTAAATCTTTCCGGTTGTTTTATTGTTCTATACAACCATTCTAATCCCATCTTTTGATATATTTTAGGAGCTCGTTGTACAACACCTGACCATACATCAAAACTACCACCTACACCTATCATTAAAGCTGGATTTAAAATATTCTTTGCAGCATATATAAATTTTTCCTGTTTGGGAGCACCTAAAGCAACAAGAATTAATCTTGGTGATTGATTTTTTAATTCATTCATTATTTCATCAATATTATTAAAATATCCATCATGTGAATATACAATATTTAAATTCTTAACCTCAGATTGTAAGTTACTAACAGCTTTTTCTAATATTTCAGACTTTGCTCCAATTAAAGCTACTGGCATGTTTTTTTCAGCAGCTCGATTTATCATTTCTCTTGCAAAATCAACACCTGCTATTCTGTCAACGTTTTCACCCATTATTTTTAAAGCAATTTTTACTCCTATACCGTCCGGAATAACCATTTCAGCATCTTTTAATAATTGGGAAAATTCTGCGTCTTTACTAGCAGTTGTAAACATTTCAGGATTAATTGTTACAACCTGATTAACCTTATCATTACACATTAATTCTTGTGCATGTTCTACTGCACTATTAAAATTAAATGTATCAATTTCATAACCTAATAACTTGACTCTTTTCATAACAATCATTATACTAAAAAAACACAAAACTTTCGATACTTATTTTTATAGGAGAAAAAGAATGAAAAAAATTTTAGCAACATTATTAGTATTAACCTTTGCAGCAAATGCTTACGCAGCTACAACTTATACTGAGCAAATGGTAAATAAATGGACAGCACCTCTCGCTCAAAAAGAAAAACAACTACAACAACAAAGAGAAGCAGCTGCTAAAGCACAAAAAGAACGTCAAGAAGCTCAAAGAAAAAAACAAGAAGAACAACAAAGAATTCAAGAACAAAGAAAAAAAGATTTAGAAGCGGCTAAAAGAGCTCACCAACAAAAAATGGAAGAAAAGAAAAAAGCTTTTGAAACTTTACTTAAATAATAAAAAAGTGGCGGGATTAAGTCCCGCCACTTTTTTATTCAACATATTTTTTAGCACAATCTAACATTGCATTTATTAATCCGGAATTAGAATAAATATTCATTCCATTTGATTCTAAAACTTGTCTTAATCTACCTTCCCAAATTGAATATATTTTATCCCTATCTAAACCAACAACTTTACCGATTGCTGATAGCTCTTTGTAATCTAAAGGCATTGGTAGGGCGCCTCGTAAAATATCAACAATATCTATTCTTTTCTTGCGAGGAAAAGCTTTTAGGAAATTTACAACACTCATTTTCTTTTTCTTCAAAGTATCCTTTAAAAACTCAACAGAATCATCTACAAGAATCGGCTCCTGAGGGATTCTATATTCTTCAAATTCTTCCGGTTCAACTTCCATTACTGTAGCTATTCTTTCTAAGGTTGTTCCTCGAGTTGAAAAAGCTATTGTATCATCTATTAAATTGTAAACATAAGACAATGTAACACCTATCATCTCTGCAAAATCTTTTTTGTGTAAATCATTTTTTTCCAAAAAATTAGATAACTTTTCAGAACTTTTTTGTTTTATATTTTGTTTCACTTTTTCTTTCATAATTTTATCCTTTCTTTTCTACAATTAGTTTTTGTCATTTTTATCTTTTTGTTAAGCACAAGTAGGATAATCAATACGGTAATCTTTATTTGGTTTAAAATTTTATATATAGAGATTATTATTTTATAAATTAGAGGATGAAAATGAATCTTATAGTCGGTTTAGGCAATGTAGGAGATAAATATTTATTTACGAGACACAATGCAGGATTTATGGTTGTAGATTATATCGCAATAAATAATTCTGAAAACTTTAAAGAAAACTCTAAATTAAAATCACTAATTACAAAAGTTAGAATTAATAATAATGACACCATTTTAATAAAACCTACAACCTATATGAACTTGTCAGGAGAAGCTTTAAGAGCAGTCATTGATTACTATAAAATACCAATAGAAAATACACTAGTTGTCTATGATGACTTATCGCTTGATTTGGGTAAAATAAGATTTAGAGCCTCAGGTTCTGACGGAGGGCATAATGGAATAAAATCTATTATCCAACATTTAGGAACTAATAAATTTGCAAGACTAAAAGTTGGTATTGGACCACAACCACCAATTCCGTCTGAAGCTTTCGTTCTACAAAACTTTGCAAAAGAACAAACAGAAGATTTAAAAAAAGTTATACAAAAATCAGCTGAAGCAATAGAATATTATTTTGCAAACGGCATAGAAAAAACACAAAATAATTATAATTAAAATGAGGATTTATATATGGTATCTGCAGAACAATTTGAAGAAAACGGGCAATATGATTTAGCTTATGAAGAATACAAAAAAATGTATTCTAACAACCCTAAAAATGTTCATATCTTAGAACGTTTAGGACATATTGCATCTATCCTTAATAAAAAAGATGAAGCTGAAATGTTTTATACTGAGCTTATAAAACAAGATAGCAGAAATTTAATGGCTTATGAACAACTAATGGATATATGTTCTGAAACTAACAGATATAAATACTATGTTTGTAAAGGAGAGTTGCATGTTATTCAAGAACAATTTGAACATGCAATAAACGATTATAAAAAAGCTGTTGATAAAGCTGACAACGAACACGATATAAATGCTGCAAGATATATTCTTGCAACTCTTTATGATGGAGTAAACAAAGAAAATCAAGCTATCGATGAATATCTAAAATTAATTGATTCAAATTTTGATAATGAAAATATTTACATTAACCTTGCAAATATTTATTCAAAAACAGGATTTATAGAAAGTGCAATTGATACTTTAGAAAAAGCAAGAGAAAGAGGTTATACAAAAATAAATGAAGAACTTGCAAAATTATATATAAAAGCAGATGATCCGCAAAAGGCTATAGAATTAACAAAAGACGAACTTTTAAAAATTAGATGCTTAATGGATATGGGCAAGAACGATGAAGCATATTCAACTATGCAATCTGTAAAAGATAAATATTCAAAAAATGCAAAATTCCATTCATTACTTGCTCAATATTATTATCAAACTAATGACTTTAATAGAGCATTAGAAGAAGTAGAAGAACACAATAAACTTGAGCCTAATTCACTTGTTACATATCAAATGAAAGCATTAATCTATGAAAAACAAGGTGATGAATTTTCTTCACATGTTAATTGGGCAAAATTTTATAATCTAAAAGGTGATAAAGATGTTTCAATGAATGAATATATGATTGCATACCAATTAGATAACAAAAATATTGAGCTCGTGACAACAATCGCAGATATTTTAGATACAACAGATAAAAATCATTCAGTAGAATTTTATGAAAGATTATTAGAATTAAATCCTAACAGTAAAAGAGCTCTACAGAAACTCGCCGAGTTCAGAGAAAGAATCGGCGATTATCATGAAATGATTAATTACATGGACAAATTGAAATCTCTTGACCCACGAAATCCGTATATTATTCAAAACTATGAACGTATTCAAGACAAGTTGAATAATCAATCAAGTCCACTTGATTTCATTAAAAAACTATTTAAAGGTACTATGGGGTAATAAAATTTATTATCCCTATTAGCAACCTTCAGCTTTGCACGCATCCATAGCTGCTTGAGATATTTCTGCAGTATCTTGGATAATTGAACCTGCTATTTCTTGTGATTTTTGAACTTCTTGAAACATTTTTACAGCTATTGCTGATTTTACATCGCTTGTTCCTGCTGTTGGATCAATGTTTGAAGAAGAGATAGATTGTACCATATTTAATATCCTTATTATGTCTTCTATATATATTGTAAAACATGTTTATTTTTTTACAAGTGTAAAATTAACAAATATTTATAATTTGTGATAATATTTAACTTATGAAAAAGTTTATATTATTTAGCTTAATATTTTTATCAACATTATCACAATCTTTTGCTGAACAATATTTATTACAATGTAATCTTAATATTGAAGCTGTAAACACAGCAACAGAAGAAGTTATGAATCGTTCAACATTAGAAAGATTTTTTATAATAGATACTGTTTTAGCGGAAGTTTATGATGCAAATAATTTACCACTAGAAGTTGAAACTTTTACAGAGGAAGAAATTGTTTTTCACCATAAAGCGGCAAGTTTCAATACCATTGTAGAAACACAAGTTACATACAATCAAGTAACAAAAAAAATTAAACTAAATGAAATTTATGCTAATAATGCATACACAAACAGAGCTCAATTTGTAACAAGAGGCGAGGGAACTTGTACTGTTACACAAATTGAGAGAAAACCTATTTTTTAGAGGTATAAATGAACAACATTAAACGACGCTGGTATGATGAAGATCCGACAATTAGTTTAGCTGTTAGTATGTTAGAAAAGGCTGATAAATCAATTCAAATTCTTTGCGCTAAATTTATTAAAGATAAGAGTCACAGTTTTAATATTTATATAGAAGAAAACAAACTCGAAGATGCTTTTATTTATCTTTGTAAACGTTGGTATGATGAAGATAAAGAAATTTCTGATGCCTTTGAATATTTAAAACTTATGCCGTTTGAACTCCAAAAAGAAACTGCGTTAGAAATTATTGAAAAATTACAGGAGAAAAAATCTTGATTTTACATATATTATTTAACCCTGTTGTTACATCTATTATTTTACTTTGTATTTTATGCTTATGCAGAATTAATGTATTACTTGCAATACTAATATCAAGCATTTTTGCAGGTTTAACTTCCGGCATGAACTTAGAAAACATCATGAATACATTTATTTCAGGAATGGGAGGCAACTCTGAGACCGCTCTTAGCTACATTCTTTTAGGAGCTTTTGCAGCTGCGATGAATCACACAGGATTTACAGATGTTATTGCAAAAAAAATAATAGATATTGTAAACAATCGCGCTTGGATTTTATTTGTAATACTAGGACTTATTGCTATGGCATCACAAAATATTATACCTATACACATAGCGTTTATTCCAATATTAATCCCTGCATTAATACCTACAATGAACATATTACAAATAGATAGACGAGCTATTGCTTGCCTTTTAGCATTTGGATTAAAAACACCTTACATAACAATACCTGCAGGTTTTGGTCTTATTTTCCATAATCTTATAGCTGACAATATGATTCAAAATGGAATGAATGTTGCTAAAAATGACATTTGGAAATCAACTTGGATTCTAGGGGTTGGAATGATTGTAGCATTATTAATTGCATTGTTTATATCATATAGAAAACCTCGCAAATATGAAATGATTGATAAACCAGAAGAACACCTTGAAGATATGAAGTTTAATAAAAATCATTGGATAACTTTAATCGCAGCTGTAGTAACATTTGTTGTTCAAATTTGGACTCATTCACTTCCATTAGGAGCTTTAACAGGTTTAGGCATAATTTTCTCACTAGGTGCTATAAAACATTCTAAAATGGATAAATTAATGGATGAAGGGATATATCTTATGGGCTATGTTGCCTTTGTTATGCTTGTAGCATCTGGGTTTGCAACTGTTTTAAAAACAACAGGAGGCATAGAATCATTAGTAACTTACGTTACATCGGTATTACCTCCAAGCCATATTATTACAGCAATTATAATGTTAGCATTAGGGTTATTAATAACAATTGGAATAGGAACATCTTTCGGAACAATACCTATTCTTGCAGTTGTATTTGTTCCTATATGTTTAAGTATAGGTTTTAATATTCCACAAACTGTTGTATTACTAGCTGCTGCTGCAGCTTTAGGAGATGCAGGATCTCCTGCTTCTGATACAACACTTGGTCCAACATCAGGTTTAAATATTGACGGCCAACACAATCATATTTGGGACACCTGCGTTCCGACCTTTATTCATTACAACCTTGCATTAATAATTTTTGCATTAATAGGTGTTATTATATTTAAGTAATAATCTATTCTCTTTTGTTTTTTTGTGAGAAAATATAAACATAAACGAAAGGATATAAAAATGGAAGAAGTAAGAGTAAGAATAGCTCCATCTCCAAGCGGAAACTTGCATGTTGGAACTGCGAGAACAGCATTATTTAATTTTTTATTTGCT
>CALVEW010000007.1 GCA_944326645.1 Candidatus Gastranaerophilales bacterium | reverse complement strand
TGCAGACTGTTTTGATATAACCAAAACTGCAGAACCTGCACCACTTAAAACACAGCCAAATATATCATCATCGTGTTTTATTGAGTTATTAATTTCGTCCATCCAAGGTACGAGTTTTGATCTATATGGTTGATGTAATTTATCAGATAGAGCTGCCTTCATTAATTCTGCATCAGAAGTATTTACAGCTTGAATAAACATACCCATTCTCTTTGTATTATAAATAGCATCTTGCATTGGAACATTATCTGGTAGAACTGAACGAGATATTTCTGTTGCAAGTTCTATATCAGGAATACAAATAGTTAAAGCCCAATCTTCCGGCCATTCTATTTTTCTATATAGAATACTTCCGTCATCTTCTTGTGAAGACAAAACTAATCCCCCTACAATTGCAGGAGTAACATTATCAGGATGACCTTCTATCTCGGTTGCAATTGATAACAATGCTGATTCATCTGCAGGTTCTCCTAAAAGATGATTTGCTGCAATTAAAGCACCAACTATTACTGCTGCGGAACTTCCTAAACCTCTTGTTACAGGAATTGTTGTATGAATATATTGGTAATGCTATACCTAAACAATCAAATCCTGGTCCTAAATTTGCCGACGTAGCCGGAACTTTTACGCTAACTTTCATATTTTCCTTTCTACTATAACATTGTTACACTTGTCTTACCATATTTTGCCGATAAATCATCTATATGGTGAATAAAATATACGTATGATTCTAAATCCTTTTCATTCAAATCCACAATTGCACCCCAATCAGTTCTTCCGTGGTGTGCAGCTATCATTTTGGCTACTCGTTTAAAGCCGTTTATCATACAAATTGAGTAACCATATTGAGAATGTGTTATCCATTCTTTTTGGAAACTTTCATCATAATCTATCATTCCATTCTCTATATCTATAGTATACTCAAAAATCTTGCCTATATCGTGAAGAATACAAGCTGCTACTGCTTCATCTCGATTTATTTCTTGATGTAGTATTTTTATGTTTGCATCTGCTATTTTTACACATTCTAACGTATGTACCAATAAACCACCTACATAATTATGATGCATTGTTTTTGCAGCTGGGGATATTTTTATTTTTTTAGAATTTTTTTCAAAGAATTCTAATATAAAATCTCTTAATTTTTCATCTTGTATTGATTTTATATAATCAACAAGTTCTGAATAAGCACTTTCACGTTCTTCTTCAGTTAACCCCATTTTTGCTTCTTTAATTAGTTCTAATGATGTTATTAAGCAATTGTTGAATCGTTCATTGAATGATGCTGTAACTATTCTTACAATATTACCGATTCTAAATAATTTTAAATCCATACGGTTTAAGGCTTCTTCCCAAAGCACACAATTTAGGACAGATTCGGTTGCAGGATCTTTAAGTTGTAATTTACCCATTTTAGTACCTGCTTTAGTATCTCCTACAGAGAAAGAAACTACCTCATAATGTATATCTGTACTAAACATTATATCCTCCCATACGAATTAACTTCCTATATCGTACTACAAACAAGGATTTTTTGTGATTTGTTAACAAATGTAACTTTGTTTTTTATAATTTAGCAATTTTTTCTGTTTTAAATACTTTGTATATATGTAAGCGGGAACTAAGAGTAATATCTTATACAAAAAAATAAGGGAATTAAATTATGTCAAGAGTTTTAATATCAATGCCAGAAAGATTTTTAGATGAAATAGATAACGTTGCTGAAAATGAAAATCGTTCACGTTCTGAATTAATTCGTGAAGCATTAAGAACATATATTCATAGAAATCGTGTAAGAAATTCTGCATATGCTCAAAGAAATGCTGAATTATTAGACGCTTTATTAGATTAATCAATTATTCATTATAATATTGATGGGAATTAGGTAAGTTTTAGTAAATGTAAGTAAATGTATATTATTAGGCTGGCAAATGTCAGCCTTTTATTTTGACATTATGAGTCTTTATTTATATCAAAATAAACTTCCTTAAGTCGTTTTTTACTGATATGTGTATAAAGTTGTGTCGTTGCAACATCACTATGACCTAAAAGTTCTTGTACAACTCTTAAATCTGCGCCATTTTCAAGTAAATGCGTTGCAAAACTATGCCTTAATGTATGTGGAGAAATATTTTTATGTATGATTTCTCCTTGAGAATGAACTAAATTATAGACATCTTGTCTTGTTACCAAACGACCATTTTCATTAACAAGCAATCTTTTAGTACTAAGTTTATTTTTTACAATAAAATAATCTCTTTCTTTTAAATAATCTTCAATTTTATTTTTTGCAACAGACCCAATAGGAACAATTCTTTCTTTGTTTCCTTTTCCTGTACATAAAATATATCTTGATGACAAGTTTATATCTGATAGTTCAAGATTAACTAGTTCTGAAACCCTAAATCCACAGCTGTATAATAATTCAAGTATTACAGATTGAAGCTTTGTTAAATTATTGGATAAAATAGATTCAATATCTTTTATTGTCATAACTTTGGGTAGGATTTTTGCTCTATTAGGAAGCTCTCTTGTTAAAGCTGGATTTGTATTTGTGTTACCTGTTATACAAGCCCATTTGAAAAATGATTTTATTGAAGAAATTTTTCTTGTAATTGAGGATATAGAATAGTTGTTTTCCTTGAGATATCTTATATATCTGCTTATATCTTGTCTGGAAATATTTTCAAGCTTATTTTTATCGATATAATATTCTATAAATGCTTCAATATCTCTTCTGTATGCAAGAATAGAATTAGGAGATAATCCTTTTTCTAATTCAATGAACTCAAGATATAAAGATAATAATTCAAACATACTTTTATATTAGCATACTTTGTAATATAATTTTCAAAGTAAAGGAGTTTTAACCGTGAATAAGAAATATCATTTTATAGCAATTGGCGGTGTTGGAATGAGTGGTTTAGCAAAATACTTGCTACAACAAGGATGTGAAGTTTCAGGTTCTGATATCAGCGATAGCAAATATACAAAACAATTAAAAGAAATGGGAGCAAAAATATTTATAGGTCATTCAAAAGAACATGTCCCGGAAGGAGCTATTGTTGTTATAAGTTCTGCAATTAGAGTTAATAATCCTGAATTAGTCAGAGCAAAAGAGCTTGGATGTAAAATTTACCACCGTTCAGACATGCTTGCAGAAATTTCGCGTTCGGATAAAACTTTCATTGGTTTTGCAGGGACACACGGTAAAACGACAACAAGCGGTATGACTTCTTATGTTCTTGCTAAAGCTGGTCTAAATCCATCTTATGTTGTTGGAGGTATTATTCCTGAGCTTTATACTAATGCTGAATATGATTCAAAAGGCAAATTTTTTATTGCAGAAATGGATGAAAGTGATGGAACTTTAGTTAAATATAGACCTGATATTGTTGTTATTAATAATTTAGAAGCAGATCATCTTGATTTTTATAAAAATGGATTAGATTCAATTCTTGAAACTTTTCAAGTTCTATTATCTAATTTACGTTCAGATGCTAAAATCCTTATCAATAATGATAATAAAGGGAATTTAAAACTAAAAGGGTACAATTTTATTACGTTTGGTTTTGATGAAGCAGAATATCTTGCAAAAAATAAAGTATTCGCAAACGGATATTCTACATTTGATGTTTATCATAATAATGAATTATTACTTGAAAACGTAAAAGTAATTTTACCAGGAGAGCATAATATTTATAATGCTTTAGCTGTAATAGCCGCTTGCAATGAAGCAGGAGTTGACGTTTCTTTATTAAAAGATCATTTTGCAACATTTACAGGCATGGGCAGAAGATTCCAAAAAATGGCAACAATAAATGATATACCTGTATATGATGACTACGCACATCACCCAACAGAAATAAAAGCAACTTTATCAGCAATGAAAAACTTTACAAGCAGAAATGTTGTTGCAGTATTCCAACCTCATAGATATACAAGATTGCAAAGCTTATGGAATGAGTTTAAAAATTCACTCGTTTCTGCTGACAGAATTATTGTAACAGATGTTTACGCTGCATCTGAAGATAGTATTGAGGGAATAAATTCTGAAAAATTTACTTCTGAATTATCAAATGCTGAGTATATATCAGGTTCAATTGACGACGTTGCAAAAAAACTATTACCAACTTTAAAAGAAAATGATATAGTAATAGGGTTAGGAGCAGGAACAATTACTAATCTTGCAAAGTGTCTTGAAAAAGCAAATGAGGGTTAAAAGTGAATAATATAGAATGCAAAGAAAATTTTGAAATGAAAAACCTTACCAGTTTTAAAATTGGAGGGTGTGTTAATAAAATATTTTTCCCAAAATCTCAAGCAGAATTTCTTACATTAATTAAAAATATAGAATCACCAATTATTTTAGGGAACTGTTCAAATATAATAGTATCTTCACACGGATGTTCCAGACCTATTATTTGTACTTCCAAAATGAATAATATCGAGATACGAGGAACAAAAATAATTGCAGAATGTGGAGTTAGAGGACCTTTATTATCACAAAAGGCACACGAATCAAAACTTTCAGGTTTTGAATTTATGATTGGATTCCCTGGCTCAATTGGTGGAAATTTATTTATGAATGCAGGTGCTCATAATCAATCAATAAGTGATACGTTAACTACCGCTTGTCTTTACGATAGAGAAAAAGATGAGATTGTATATTTAACAAATAAAGATATGGAATTTGGTTATAGACATTCTATTCTTCAAACAGGCAGATATATTGCGTTGAGCGCTGAATTTGATTTAAAACGAGAAAACCCTGAAGTAATTAAAGGATTAATGGACAGGAATTTAGAGTTTAGAAAAAATATACAACCACCATTAACTTATCCAAATGCAGGAAGTGTATTTAAAAACCCTGAAAATGATTCTGCAGGAAGACTTTTAGATAAAGCAGGGGTAAAAGATTTTAATTTTTCAAGAGTAGCTGTTTGGCAAAAGCATGCTAATTTTATAATAAATAAAGGAGAGGCAACATCTGAGGATGTGTTAGAATTAATGCTTCTTATGCAAAGAAAAGTAAAAAGTACATATACAATAGAATTAACTCCGGAAATAAGATTTATCGGAGATATGAATAAACACGAGGAAGAGATATGTCAGGAATTATACAAAAAGATTCAAAAATAGCAGTACTATGTGGCGGATTATCATCTGAACAAGAGATTTCAAGACGTTCAGGAAAAAATTGCTACGAAGCACTTAAAAGATTAGGTTATACAAATGTAGATTTAGTAGATGTAGATGAAAATATAGCCTCAAAATTAGTTGGTTATGAATATGCATATAACGCCTTGCACGGTAAATTTGGAGAAGACGGTTGCATTCAAGGGGTTTTAGAATTTTTAAAAATACCTTATACAGGTTGCGGTGTAATGTCTAGTGCAATTTGTATGAACAAAGAATACACCAAAAAAGTATTATCAACAGCGGGGTTACCACTAATAACATCAGTTTTAATCACTAAAGGCGACAACCTATATGAAAAAGTTAAAGATTTAAACTATCCAATGATGGTAAAACCTGTTTCAGAAGGCTCAAGTTTTGGGATGGCAAAGGTAAATAATGCCGATGAACTTGCCAAAGCAGTATTTAATGCGGCAAAATTCAACCAAGACATAATGATTGAAGAATATCTTGTTGGAATAAGTGCAACAGTTGGAGTTTTAGAAAAAGAAGGTGAACCTTTTGCTACTGAAATTTTAGAATTAAGACCTCATAACGAATGGTACGATTATGAAGCAAAATATACAAAAGGTATGACTGATTTTATTTTGCCTGCTGAAATTTCAGATGAGATGACAAAAAAAGTTAAAGATTTATCAATAAAAGCCTTCAAAACTTGTGGTTGTTCAGGAGTAAGTAGAGTTGACTTTTTAATAACAGAAGATACTCCTTACATTTTGGAAATCAATACGAGTCCCGGAATGACCGATACAAGTGATTTACCTGCACAAGCTGCAGCTATGGGAATATCTTATGATGAATTAGTAGAAATGACTCTACAAAGCGCAGGATTGAATAAATAATGTCTGATGAAGAAATAAAAAAGATAAATAAACATAATATAAAAAGGAGATTAAAACAATCAAAAATGAAACGAAAAATACGACATACACAACGTCGTATAAAAACTTTTCGTGTAATATTAAGATTGCTTTTGATAGTAGGTTTATTATATCTTTGTTATCACGTTATTTATATGAAAAGTTGGCGATTACCACAAGATGCATTATCCAGACTTAATAGTCCTGCATTAAAGATATCAAACAACAAAATAGTGCCATCATATAAAATATTAGCGGCAATAAGACAAATTGAAATAGATGATAAAGCTATTTTCTTGATTAGGACTGATGAGATAAAATCAAGCATCCTAAGAATAGAACCAATTCAAGACGTTTATATAAGGCGTTTTTGGTTTCCTGCAAGGCTTGATATTATTATAAAAGAGAGAATTCCATCAATCCTTATAGCTCCAAATGAAAAAGTTGAGCCTATTGCATATTTTACTCGTGACGGAAAACTTATCGGGCATGAGTATATGCCTTTAAGAGTCAATTATAAAACCGTAAAAGTTTTGGCTTACTGCACAAAAGATGATGATTATAGAAAATGGGATAAACCGAAATTAAATTTTATCCGAAAACTTGCAAAAACGATAGAATACTATAGCGATGAGGATGTAGAATACATAGATTTTAGGACACCGGGAGATGTTTATGTTAAACTAAAATCAGTTCTTTTAAGACTTGGTCCTGTAGACGAAGTTAATATTGAAGAAACGACAAAAAAATTAACCAAATTACCTTCATTACTACCGCAGGTAAAATTATTGGATAAAAATATAAAATATTTAGACCTTAGATGGGATAAAGTATACTATATAAAACTAGACAGCTAAGTTAGGGGAATAAAATGTTTGAATCGTTATCAGACAGATTGCAAAGCATAATTGCGAATACCGCAAGAGAAAAAGAATTAACACAAGAAAATATGAAGGATGCACTACGAGAAATAAGACGTGCATTATTAGAAGCAGACGTTAATTTAAGAGTAGTAAAATCATTTATATCAAATATAAAAGATAGAGCAGAGGGTGAAAATGTTCTTGAAGGAGTAAACCCATCACAACAATTAGTAAAAATCGTTCATGATGAGTTAATAAATTTATTAGGGAAAGATGTATCACCATTAAATGTATCAGGGCATCCAAATATTATTATGATGCTAGGTTTACAGGGTTCAGGTAAAACCACTTCTTCCGCAAAATTAGCTGTAAAACTAAAAAAAGAAGGTCGTAATCCATTATTAGTAGCCTGTGACGTATATCGTCCCGCAGCAATCACACAATTAAAAACGTTAGGTCAACAAACAGATACAGCCGTTTATTCGGAAGATGAGAATAAAAATGTTCAAGAAATAGTATCAAATGCAATAAATTATGCTAAAGAAAACGGTTTTAATACTTTGATATTAGATACAGCAGGCCGTCTACAAATAGATACGGATATGATGGCAGAATTGTTATTAATAGATAGAATATTTAACCCACAAGAAAAATTACTTGTAATCGACGCAATGACAGGTCAAGAAACAGTAAATGTTGCAGAAACATTTGATTCTCAATTAAATCTAACAGGTCTTGTATTGACAAAATTAGATGGTGATTCAAGAGGTGGTGCAGCGTTGTCTGTCGCATATTGTACACAAAAGCCAATAAAATTAACAGGTACAGGAGAAAAACTTAATGCATTAGAAGACTTCTATCCTGAAAGAATGGCTACAAGAATTTTGGGGATGGGAGATATCGTATCTCTTGTTGAAAGAGCTCAAGAAGTTTTTGACGAGAAAGAAGCCAGAGAACTTGAAAAGAAAATGGAAAAAGCAGAATTTTCATTCAATGACTTCTTAAAAATGCAAAAACAAATGAAAATGATAGGTTCATTTGATCAAATTTTAGGAATGATACCGGGATTAAATATTTCTAAGGATGATAAAGAAAAAATTTCTCATGAAGGAGAGAAGCAATTTAAAAAAATTGAAGTTATGATAAGCAGTATGACTCCTGAAGAAAGAAATCATCCGGAACTAATGAATTCAAGCAGAAAAAGAAGAATAGCCGCAGGTTCAGGTATTTCTTTACACGATTTGAATATCTTTATCAAACAATTTGAGCAAATGCGTTCAATGATGAAAGGGATGTCAGATATGAAAAAGAATTTAGGCAAATTCAAAGGAATGAACCCTGCGCTTGGAATGAAAAAAATGATGGAAACAATGCGAAGATTTAAATAGTCTAAATTCTAGACATAATGCGTTGTTTGTGTTCTAATAAAAAAAGATTAGCAATTATAGGAGAGAGATATGAACTCAGAAGAAAGAACATTTGTCGCAATTAAACCTGATGGTGTTAAAAGAGGTCTTATTGGAAAAATAATAAGCAGATTTGAAGACAAAGGATTTAAAATTATTGCATTGAAATTATTGCAAGTAACACCAGAGCAGGCAGCGGCTCATTATGAAGAACACTATGGAAAACCTTTCTATCCAAGATTAGTTCACTATATTACAAGTGGTCCTATTGTTGCTATGGTTGTTGAAGGTTACAATGCTGTATCAAGCGTAAGACACTTAGTTGGCGCAACAGATCCTTCTACTGCAGATGTTGGAACTATAAGAGCCGATTTTGCTCAAGTTAAAGAATACAATGTAATTCATGCATCTGATTCTATTGAAAGTGCAAATAGAGAAACAAATATTTATTTTAACGAAAATGAATTATGTGATACTTGGTCAAATATGTTAGAAATGCTTATTGCAGAGGAAGAAAATTCATAAATGTCTGAACACGACTTTTTTAGTTACGAATTAGAGCATATTGATTCAAAAACAGGTGCAAGAGCAGGTATTTTACATACTCCGCACGGAGATATTAAAACACCTATATTTATGCCTGTAGGGACTAATTCAACTGTTAAACTTGTTACTAACCACCATTTATACGAATCAGGCGCGCAAATTATTCTTGCAAATTCTTACCACTTACATTTAAGAGCCGGTTCAGAATTAGTAAAACAGTTTGGCGGGATTCATGGTTGGATGAATTGGAATAAACCTGTACTAACTGATTCAGGGGGATTTCAGGTATTTTCATTAGCACATCTTAGAAAAATTACTGAAGATGGTGTTGAATTTAGAGATCCTAAAGATGGTAAAAAACATTTTATATCACCTGAAGTATCTATGGAAATACAACAAAATATAGGTGCAGATATAATTATGGCATTTGACCAATGTGCGCCTTATCCTTGTGATTATAAGTTTGCTAAAGCTGCAATGGAAAGAACTCATAGATGGCTTGAAAGATGTATAAAAGCTAAAACAAATGATAAACAGGCATTATTCCCAATATGTCAGGGGGCATTCTTTGAAGATTTAAGAAAAGAAAGTGCTGAGTTTGTTTCAAATATTGATGCTGTTGGCTATGCAATTGGGGGATTAAGTGTTGGAGAACCAAAAGACATTATGAACCATTTTGTTGAATATACAGCTCCATTATTACCGCAAAACAAGCCTCGATATTTGATGGGAGTTGGAACCCCTGAGGATTTATTAGACGGTATTAAACGCGGTGTTGATATGTTTGACTGTGTATTACCAACAAGAAATGCAAGACACGGTTCATTCTTTACTTGGGAAGGTAAAAAGCAGATTAAAAATGCTCAATATCAAAATGACCCAAGCCCACTAGATCCGAATTGTAATTGTTACTGTTGTCAAAATCATTCTAAAGCGTATTTGAGACATCTGTACAAATGTAACGAAGGTACTGCACAGGCATTAATTTCGATACACAATATTACATTCTTAGTAAACTTCTCACAGCTCGTAAGACAAGCTATACTTGAAGATAGGTTTGAAGAATTTTATAACGAACATTATAATAACTTTATTAAGTAATGTAAAGTTTTATAGCATGACTGAAATTAGCCACTTGGTTATTTACTTTTTATAAATAAAAGTAAGAGAGAATACAATAATAAGGTGGCATAAATATGGCAAGCGAACCAAATACAAATATTGGTTCTACATCAACCAAACAATCAACATACACATTACCTAAGGAGCAAGAAGAAATTAAAAAGAAAGAAACTCCTAAAGGTAATCTTTTTGCATTTATAACTGACGGACAAGCTAAAAATGCAGGGTTAGAAGATTTATTCCAAAAATTTGATGTAAATAAAAACGGTAAATTAGATGTTCAAGAATACATCAATTATAAAAAGGGTTATGATCCAAATACAAAACAAGTTTTTGAGAGAAAAAATATTAATGATTATAGTAATGAAGAGTACTCTGCTCATGCTCTAAAACTTTGTAAAAATTTAAAAATAGATAAAAGTACATTAGCATCAATTATAAAATTAAAAGAAAATGGTCATGTAGATACAAATAAACTTGCAAAAGAATATTTTAATGTTGATTTAACAAAATACAGTACTAAAGAAGAAAAAACAAAGGCAATAGAAGATGCAATAAAAACAAAATATGCTATACCAAAAAATAATGAATCCATAAAAGAGATTCAGGCTCTTATAGATAATGGCGAAATAAATAGTGAAAACAAAGATGATTCATTATTTATGGAAGAAGTTAAGCGTTTGAGAGCAGGTAATTACAACGATATAGAAAAAGAACGTTTCGGCTGGGTGGATGGAAAAGATTTAACAGCGGAACAATTAAATAAATTTGCAAAAGGAGCAGTAGTAAGACGTCAAATTGTAGAATTAACTAAATATTTTGCACAGGCAGACGATAATGCTCAAGAAATAGTTATCAAAAACTTTGAGAACTTAAATGGTAAAGTTCAAACAGGATTAATAGGAGTTGCAGTCTTATCCGGTAGAAACTTGGAAGAAAGGAAAAACAACGCAAAATTAATAAAAGAACAAGATTTGAAATTAACTACTGAGATTGGCGAAGAAACCTTTGATATGGGTGTACAAACAGTTCAATTACATTTATCAAGCAAAGATGCAATTGAAATGGCCTCAGATAAGACTAAATACGCATCTAAAGAAGATAATTTACGAGCATTTAAATTAGCAGATGCGACAGAAAATTATAAAGTTCAACGAGGAGATATAACTCAAGAAGAAAAAGATAAAAACTATGTAGAATTATATGCGGCAAGTGCTCATAAGCTTGAATTAGCTTCAGAAGCATACAAATATGTTATTGACAACACAAATGATACAAACCGTTATGATACAATGAACATGTTAGCATCAACGGCTTATCAAATTGAAGATGAAGCACAAAGAAACGGAGCAATAAATAATATTAAAAACTCCGGTTATTATAATGATTCAGTTCAAGAAAATTTGGATAAAAGTTATGCCCAAAAAATACAGGAACAATATAGTACAAATAATAATGTAACTACAAATAAACCTGTACAACCATCATTGTATGCTACTAACACTAATCCAATTAAAAATACTAATGACGAATATTATAATCAAATAATAGACTCTACTATAAATAGTGGTGATGACGAAGCAATAAAAGAGCTTACAGAAAAAACATTTAAAGAAATTAATCAACAAGGTCAAACAAATAAGCATAAGAAATTAGGTATTCAAAGAGGAATGGCAATACTTACAAAGCTTATTTCAAATAACCAAATTCAAAATAGTTCATACGAAGGAATTGTGCTTAATAAATTAAGTGCATTACCTGCACCAACTCTATTAAATATGTTTTTGGGATCAAATGAAAAAGTTCAAGGATATTTTTATAAAAATAATTTAATAAGCCCATTAACAATTGCAATGAATGCAGGTTATAGTGAAATTGAACAATTACCTGAAAATATTAAAGAAAAAGTAATGATAATAAAAGATGAAAATTATTTAAATAAACAGGAAATAGTATAACTATTTAATAAAATCTTCATCAAAGTAGCCTGAGCGATTGTATTCAAAACCGGTCAGGTTTCCTTTTGTGTTATATTTAGGTTCAAAAATAATCCCGAAAGCTTGTCTTTTACCGTCTTTATAAATTCCGTGTTCTTGTGAAAATTTTAATGCATTTTTATTATATTGTTTTACAGCTTCGTACGTTTCAAAAGATTTAGTTGAGCCTGTTCTTTCTTTAGATAAAGCTTTTGCTTCGCCTATTTTTTTGCCCCATTCGTTTACTTTTTTAACATCTTTTCCGGTTATTATATTTACATAACCTTTAGTTTTATCGTAAACAGAACGAACTTTTGAAATAAATGAATAATCTTTATCCCCGACAAAATGTTTTTTATCATATTTAAAAGTATCAACAAGTTCTTGGTTTCTATTTTTAAGATTTTTAGCACCATTAAGATGTCTTACGAGATATCTTTCACATTTTCTCATATTTTTATCAGAAAGAATTCTCTTCCCATCATTAGTAAAAAAATAAACGTGCGTAGCAGCACCAAAATTTACATTAGTTGAAGAATTATGCATTATGTCCAGTTTCCCATCTATGGTCTAAATGAGCTTTAGCTTGATTAGCATCAAGTTTCGCTTTAACGACATTATATGCTAAAACAGCAGTACCAACTAGACCTGCAAGAACTTTACCGCCTAATGAAAGAGTTTTTGGGGCTTTATTAGCTGTATTTTTAATTGCATTTCCACATAAAACAAGTCCTGCAGATAATGAACCTAATACGATACCTTTAGCAGTTCCGCCTACAATATGAAAGAAATCTATACAACCTTTTCTAAAATTAATAAACCCATCTTTAACACGTGTAAAGAAGCCTTTTTTCTTTTGTGGTTGAGGTTCTGCACATTCTATAGGTTTACCGCAAGTCGGACATACGTGATGTTCACAAGTTTGTGTAGTTTTATTATTACTTCTGAATGAAGGTCTAACCGGACTAAAACTTACTGTCATATTTAACCCCTTTAAACACACTATCTATGCATTTATTTTAATACATAAAACAGAATAATTTTGCTAGTTTTAGGGATTTTATTAAGAAAATTTTACATAATTTTGAGCAGAAAATTATAATGTGGTAAAATACATTCATAGTATAAAATTTTTGTGGGAGAAATTTAATGAATAGTACAGTAATCGTTGGTAGAGCAGGACAAGATGCTGAAATAAAATATTTTGAATCAGGAAAAGTTCGTACAACTTTTTCACTTGCAGTAAACAGATGGGATTCAAAAACAAAAGCAGAAGTTACAGATTGGTTTAACATTGATGTTTGGGATAAACAAGCAGAATTTGCAGGGGAATACATCAAAAAAGGACGTTTAGTAGCTGTTGATGGCAGAATCCAAACTAATAAATGGAAAGATGCATCTGGCGAAGAAAGAGAACGTTTTCTAATTGTTGCTAACAATGTAAGATTATTAGGGTCAAAACGGGACGCTGAGTAATGATTTTTTCAAACCAAATAGGAATAATAGCAGATGATTTAACAGGCGCAAATGATACAGCTCTTCAATTCCAAAAAAGAGGAGTTAGTACAAATATTTTGCTTGATTATAATGAAATAACACAATTTTCTACAGAAACAGGAGTTTGGGCAGCTTCGACAGAAACAAGAAATGTTTCTCCTGATTTGGCTTGTGAAAAAATTAAAGAAGCTGTTCAATCAATTTCTACATCTTTAAATATCGAACATTTTTATAAAAAAATCGATTCAACAGTTAGAGGGAATATCGCCCTTGAAACATTGACTATGGTAGAAACTCTTGAAATGGATGCTGCTGTAATTATACCTGCATTTCCTTCTGAGGGAAGAATTACTGTTGGAGGGTATCATTTATTAAGAGGTATGCCTATTGGAAGAACAGAGCTTGCTCAAGACCCGCATTCTCCGATTTTAGAATCACATGTTCCGACTTTATTAAGAAATCAACTTCAAGATAGAGCTGATTTAGTTGCTCATATTGAACTAAAAACCATTATGAATGGTGCAGGACCAATTCTGATGAAAATTAATGAGTTAATTAAATCAGGTAAAAAATTGATTATAACAGATGCTGTTTCTATTGTAGATATTGAACAAATAGTACTTGCTATTAATAAATCAGGATTCAATATTTTACCTGCTGGAACTGCTGCTGCAGCTTCCGTATTGTCAGAAATTTGGGTTCCTGAAAAAATTTCTTACACTTCAAAATCAATACCTATGTTGCCAAAACTTATTGTATCAGGTAGTGCGACAAATATTAACAGTAATCAAATAGAAAAACTAAAAAATAGTGATGATTTTGATAATATTTATGAAATTGCACTTACAGAAAAAAATATTTTAGAAGGTGTACAAGATTCAATGATTGAAAATATTCTTGTAGGGCTTGGGAACAACAATACTGTACTAATTCATTCTTCATACCTTGTAGAAAATTTTGATGGATTTTCTGATGATTCATTGAATGCAGGGCTTACAAGAAAAATATTCGCAAGCAAGATTACGGATTTTCTTGCTGAACTGACTAAGAAGGTTATTGATAAAAAAAATGTATTATTAGTAACCTTAGGAGGCGAAACTTCTTATAAATGCTGTAGAGCAATTGATGCTATGGAATTTAATTTGATTGATGAAGTTTTACCTGCAATACCACTTTGTATTGATAAAAAAGATCAATTACTTATAACAAAATCCGGAAATTTAGGCAACTCAACTACATTAGTTGATATAATTAAATATATTAACCGACATGAACAAATACAAGGATAAAATTATAATAACAACAGGCGACTATAATGGAATTGGGGCTGAAATAACTGTCAAAGCACTCAATAAGCTTGATTTGCCTGTTGATGATATTGTAATTATTTCTAATAAAGACTTATTAACTGGTTTAAAAAAAGATTATGAAATCATATCTTTACCAATAAGCCAAATTGAATACGGGAAATTAACAAAAGAATCAGGAGAATTTTCATTTCAAGCCTTAAAATTAGCCTGTGAACTTTCACCTAAAGCAATAGTAACTGCTCCTGTATCAAAAGAAGCAATGCACCTTGCAGGACACAAATTTAACGGACAAACAGAAGTATTAGAGCATTATTTGGCAAAAAATAGTGAAAAAGCAGAAATGCTATTTATTTCTGATGGTTTTGATGTGTTCTTACTAACAAGACATTTGGCTTTAAAAGATATTAAAATCACCCAAGAGATGATTATTGATAAAGTTTTAAGATTACAAAAATTCTACAATAGAAGAATTAAGTTTGCACTCTGTTCTCTAAACCCACATGCAGGTGAAGATGGAATTTTAGGATGCGAAGAAATGGATATAATAATTCCGGCAGTTGAAGAATTAAGAAAACTAGGTATTGATATTACAAACCCAATGCCTTCAGATACATTATTTGTTGATGCGGTACAAAATTATATCAAAGGAGAAAAAGCACCTTATGATTGTTATATAGCAATGTATCATGACCAAGGATTAATACCTATAAAATCAGTTGCAGGTGATAACACAGTAAATACAACAATAGGACTACCTATCTTAAGAACATCACCATCACATGGAACAGCATTTGATATTGCAGGTAAAAATATTGCAAATTGCCAATCAATGATTTCTGCAATTAAAGCGGTTTATAAGTTAGCAAAACATCAGGATTTAACTTCTTCATATCAACAAGTTTAAATCCTTTTGCTTGAGATATTAATGAATTAGTATCCCCATCAAAAGCAGACTTTGAAGAATTATCGTTAGTAATTTTCGGGGCAATAAATTGATATATCTTATCTGCATAACCTTCTTTTACAAACGAACCTAACAATTTACCACCAGCTTCAACGAATACAGACATGATTTTTCGTTTAAATAATTCTTCTAATATAAAATCAATGGTTATTTTATCATTTTGTATAAATTCAATATGAGGATATTTCTCTCCCCCTAAAGGTGTTTTTTTTTTAAAAATGAATATTTTACCATTTCTAAATATTTTAGCGGATAAATCACATTTTAAATATCTATCAATGATAATTTTTGTTTTATGTTTCATTTCAGGATTATCAGCAATAACAGTTGATGAAGATGTTAGAATTGCATCATATTTTGTTCTTAGTTTTTTTGAGTATTTTCTGGCTTTTTCAGATGTAATCCACTTAGAATCACCTGTTTTAGTAGATATTTTCCCATCAATAGTTGTAGCTGTTTTTAATGCAATGAACGGTCTTTTTTTATTTATGTTTGTAAAAAAGACTTCATTTAATTCATTTCCTTCTTCTTCTAGTACACCTTGAACTACCTCAATCCCTGCATTTTCAAGTTTTTTAATCCCGCCTGAAGCAACAGGATTTGTATCTATTGATGATATTACAACTCTTTTTAAACCTCTTTCAATTATTAAATCAGTACAAGGAGGAGTTTTACCATGATGATTACAAGGCTCAAGATTAACTATTAGAGTTCCGCCAACAGCATCACTTTCTCCAAGTTTTAACAAAGCATCACGTTCAGCATGGTTTTCACCATATTTTTTGTGATACCCTTCTGAGATTTTGTTGCCAAATTTATCTAACACAACACAACCAACGAGAGGATTTGGGGAAGTTTTACCTTCCGCCTTTCTTGCTAGCTTAAAACAAGTTCTCATATATTTAGAATAATTATCCATATTTGTATTCTACATTAAAAAATGATATTATAATATAACCAAAAAAGGAGGGCGCAAATATGAAAATTACATACTTAGGACATAGTGCATTTGAAATAAAAACAGAAAAGTCAAAAATCATTATTGATCCATACTTAGTATGCTATCCGAATTACGATAGAGAAGGTATAACAGACATATTTGTAACCCACGGTCATGGTGACCATTTAGGTAGCGCATTAGATTTATCAAGAAAAACAGGAACAAAAATTAATGCCGTATTTGAATTAGCAAATTACTGTTCCGCTCAAAAAGCTAATGCAAACCCAGTAGGTCTTGGAGCTTGGATTAATTATCCATTTGGACGTGCAATATTTTTACCTGCGTTTCATTCAAGCTCTACTCCTGACGGAAATTATGCAGGATGTCCTGCAGGAATATTATTTGAAATTGAAGGAAAAAGGATTTTCCATGCTGGAGATACTTGCCTAAACTCAGAAATGAAAACTTTAAAAAAAGTATTTAAACCTGATATAGCAATGCTTCCTATAGGAGGTGTTTATACAATGGATATAGAACAAGCAACAATTGCAGCAGATTGGATTGATGCAGATATCGTTATCCCAATGCATTATAATACTTTTAACGCAATATCCGCCAATGTAGGCAAATTTGCTGCAGACGTTACAAAGCAAGGCAAAGAAGTTAAATTAATGGCTGTTGGTGATGAAATTATCATCTAAATAGATGAAATTGCTTAATAATTCTAAATAAAAATGGAAATTTTCCGTAGTGTCATTATATATAGTAGTGTGAACTAGAAGGAAATGAAAAATGACACTAGGAGTTTATTCTAACAATTTTGTTTCACGTGATAAGTACGCTATTAAAGACAGTACAAGTAATAGCAACACAGATGCAAATGGACATAGCTCATTTCTTGAAGAATTTGCTCAAGATGAAGCAAAAGAAAAAAGACTTCAAGCAGCTCTAGACAGAGAAGAAAAACAAGTAGAAGACTATAGTGTTCCTGAGTATATGATACCTTCGCATGCCAAAATAAGCGACTATATCGATAATTACTTACTAATTAATGCTGAGCAAGTTGCTTGTACAAATATGACTCAACATTTAATTAGAACAGAAGATCTGAAAGAAACCCTTGGTTTCTTAAATACTCAAGCAGCAAAAACAATGTTTGAAGGCAAAAAACGTCCAAATTTTGAAGAAAATAAACGCTTGCCACAATTTAAAACAACAATGCTTACAACAAAACCTTCTAATTTCTTTAGCACAGGTATTGATGCAAGTACAAATAACTTCTTTATGACTGGAAAACAATAATGAAAATCGAATTAGAAGCTGCGCAATTCGGTTTAAAAAACAAATGCAGTTACGATGATATACAGAATCTTTTAGAATTTGCTAAAGGTAACGGTATATCATCTGTTTGTATTTCAGCAAATAATTATGTGACTGAACATATATTAGGTCAATGCAGAATTGATGAACTTGATATAACAACAAAAACAATATCCATTGACAGAACACTCACAAGAAATGATAATTTCGAAAATATTAAATATGAATTCTATAACACACAAAAAAGATTAGGCTATATAGAATTATATGGATTAATACTAAATGCAGATGATATTTTGTCAGATCAAGGTTTAGCTATTTGGGATTTAATAACAGACTTTAAAGATAAACAATATGTTTACAAAACAGGTGTAAGAGTTGAAAACCCCAATGAGCTAATTGAAATAATTGATATGATTGATATTGATATCGTACATCTACCACTTAATTTATTAGATCAAAGATTTGTATGCTTATTAAAGGAAATTAAAAGAAAAGGCATAGAAATACATACATATTCAACATTCTTACAAGGGGTATTGTTATTAAATGAATATCAAATCCCTGAATATTTTAGAGAAATAAAGGGTGTTTTAACAAGTATTCCTGAGCCTAAAATGGCTTATGCATTATCATTCCCTAAATTAATAAAAGAAGTTGATAAAATCACAATCGGCTGTTATACAAGTGATGATTTAGAAACAATAATTAATATGTACAACTACTCAATTAATGATATAGATTATTCACAATTTGCAGTTAAAAATCCATCATACATAACCCCATCAATAATAAACAACAAATGTAAATATATGTGAATACAGACTTTATATTTAATATTATCTCTGTTATAATAGGCATATTGAGAGTCAACCAATATAATCGTCTCGAGTGATAAAAGGAGTGTTTAGTATGGTAATGTCTATAAGTAGTGTAAATACTGCGCCTCAAAATCCTAAATCTATTAGACAAAAAACAATAGAAAAAGGTCAACAAGGATTTATTTTAGGTGCTGGTATTGGAGCAATAGAAGGTTTTACAAGAAAAAGTTGGTTAAAAGGTGATAAACCAAGTGATACTTTTGTAAAACAAGTATCTAAACAAATGGAAAAAACATTAGCACCAAATGAAAAAAGCGAACTAACAAAAGTTAATAAATTTTTCGAAGCATTACTTGATTACAAAACAGAACCCGATGAACTACGTCAAAGAATTGAAAAAAGTAATGAATTATCAAATGCAATAATCAAGCAAGAAGGAGAAACAACAGAAAAAGCTCTTGATAGAATATTTGCACAAGATAAACCAATGCTAAAAAAAGAATTAAGAGAATTGCAAGATAGAACTGTTGTTGATAAAAAAGTTAATATCAATGCAGCCAAAAGACTTGTAAACAAAAACTTTAACCAAAAAACAAAAGCATTTGAAAAAGCAAATGAAACAACCAAAGAAGCATTTTCAATCATAAAGAAAGCTATTACAAAAACCCGAATAAAAACAGCTGTAAAAGATACGGTAGTTGGTGGTGTTTTAGTTGGTATTGCAGGAATGCTAATTGGAGCACACGAATTAACTAAAAAACAAAAATAGAAATAAAAGTATAAATAGCAAAAAAATAAAGGTTATTGATTAATTTCAATAACCTTTATTAATAAAGAAAGTAGCTCATAAGCCGTGTTCTGTTTCTCGATAATCATCTGTCTGGTATTATGATTACTCATAATCTCAAGCGATAATTTAGAAGTTGGCGGACCGCCTTTAAAACCTTCAATTCTATCTTGCATCCTATCTGGGTTTACCTAGCCGATACCTCTCGATATCGCTGGTGATGCTCTTACCTCACCGTTGCACCATCGCCTGTGAATAACTTCCATCGGCAGTCTAGCAAAACCGACGTAGTGTTCGCCCTGCTCGTCTTGCTCATCGCAAGCCGACTCCGGCTCACACCGGCTTCGCTTTTCATTTCTGTGGCACTTTCCACCGGCTCACGCCGTCCGGAGTTTCTCCGGAGATTTGTCCTTGGATGCACGGACTTTCCTCACTTTTGCAAGCGCGATTATCCGACTACTTTCAAATGTATTATATAACAAAAAGGGACTTAAGAAAAACTTAAATCCCTCTTTTTTAAACTCAAAATTAATAAACTAAGCAATAGCTTCTTTTGCTTTTTCAACAACTAAAGCAAATGCTTCTTTATCATTAACTGCTAAATCAGCAAGCATTTTTCTGTTTACTAAGATGTTAGCTTTTTTACAAGCATTAACGAATCTTGAGTAGCTCATACCTTGAGCTCTAACAGCTGCATTGATTCTAACAATCCAAAGACGACGCATGTTACGTTTTGTAGCACGTCTATCTCTGTAAGCATATTTTAAAGCTTTCATAACAGCACAGTTAGCAACTTTAAATATTCTGCTTCTTGCGCCTTTGAAGCCTTTAGCTAGTTTTAATATTTTTTTGTGTCTGTTACGACATACATTTCCACGTTTTACTCTCATTGTTCAACACTCCTATCTTGAATACTTCTTGTAAGGTAACTCATAAGATACCAATTTTACTTGGCTATCAGCAATCGCGATATCTCCGAAAATTTTACGTTTTCTAGAGCCGGATTTGTGTTGAAGCAAGTGGCCGATACCTGCATGTCTTCTTTGAATTTTGCCTGTTGCTGTTACTTTGTAACGTTTAGCAGCAGATTTGTGAGTTTTCATCTTTGGCATTTCTGTTCTCCTTTTTTATTCATACCGGATAGGCATACCAACGCACTATATCTCGGTTATCTTCTATTGTACGGACTAAATTTTTATTTGCAAGTAGGCCGGTAAATAATTGTTAATAATGTGTTGTTAATATTTTTTTTATGATAAAATATTCCTATATTAATTGGAGTACAATATGATTACAATAAAAGATGTTGAACACGTAGCAAAATTAGCAAGATTAGAGCTAACAGAAGAAGAGAAACAAAAATTTACGACTCAATTGGGTGATGTTCTAAAATATGTTGATCAAATGAACGAAGTTGATACAACAGGAGTTGAACCAATGGCGCACGCAATTGACTTTGTCAACGTTATGAGAGATGACGTTGTTAAATATGAACAAACCAAAGATGAACTTATGAAAAATGCTCCGAATGAAGAAAACGGATTTTTCAAAGTTCCAAAAATAAATTAAGAGAGATAACGAGGGACTTGTTCCCTCTTTTTTTATACTAAGCTCGTAGAAAATTTGTGTTTTTCGAAAGGTTCATTTTAGTAAAAGGGGAGTATGTTATGACAAAATTTATATTTATTACAGGCGGTGTAGTAAGTTCTTTAGGGAAAGGTATTATTGGTGCTTCTTTAGGACGTTTATTACGTTCAAAAGGTTTTACCGTTGCCATACAAAAATTTGACCCTTATATAAATGTTGATCCTGGAACTATGAGCCCGTTCCAACACGGAGAAGTTTTCGTTACTGATGACGGTGCTGAAACTGACCTTGATTTGGGACATTATGAAAGATTTATTGATGCTAACTTTAGCCAAATTAGTAACGTTACATCAGGCAGCGTTTACCAAACTGTTATTAAAAAAGAACGTAGAGGCGATTATTTAGGAGCTACTGTTCAAACTATTCCTCATATTACTAACGAAATTAAATCTAGAATTATAAAAGCACAAAAACATTTTAATACTGATTTCCAAATTATCG
>CALVEW010000006.1 GCA_944326645.1 Candidatus Gastranaerophilales bacterium | reverse complement strand
CTTTGATGAAGAATTTCTTACAATTCCTGATGAAGTTACAATTACAGTTATGGAATCTCACCAAAGATATTTTGCACTATTTAAAGATGGCAAGCTTACAAATAAATTCATTACTATTGCAAACTACATTGGTGATGACTTCTCAAATATTCAAGCAGGAAACTTAAGAGTTATCAAAGCAAGACTTGATGATGCTGTGTTCTTTGTTAAAAATGATACTAAAAAACCTTTAGAAGATTATGTTGAAAACCTTAAAGGTATGACATTCCAAAAAGGTATGGGATCTGTTTATGATAAAACTCAAAGATTAATAAAATTAGCAAAATCTATAAACGAAGAAGTGAATAACGGTCAAGATTCTGAAACTGTTATTAGAACAGCATATCTATGTAAAGCAGATTTAGCAACAAACCTTGTATTTGAATTCACAGAACTTCAAGGATACATTGGTTCTGATTATGCAAAATTAAACGGAGAAGCTCAAGGTGTTGTTGAAGGGATTAAAGAACACTACTTCCCACTAAATGCAGATAGCGAACTTGCAAAATCAATCGAAGGTCAAATCGTTGGTATTGCAGATAAAATTGATACTATATGTGCAGTTTTTGCATCAGGTAAAAAACCTACAGGTTCTTCTGACCCGCTAGGTGTTAGACGTGCTGCTTTAGGTATTATCAAAACTGTTATCGAAAATAAATTAAACTTAAATATATCTAACCTTATTAAATCAGCTTTAGAACTTTTACCTGTTCAAGTTGATTGCCAAAAAGATGTTGAAGAATTCTTTGTTCAAAGATTAGTTATATTCTTAGCTGATAATTATAAAAAAGATGTTCTTGAAAGTTGCTTAAACAACAACCCACTTTCAAATTTATCAGACTACATGGCAAGAGTTAATGCGATAGCTAAACTTGATAACCCAATGATGATAGAAAATGCAAACAGAATTATCAGAATCCTAAAAGATGCATCTATTGATAATATTGATGAAAGTTTATTCGTAGATGATGCTGAAAAGAAATTATATGAATGCATGAAAGAAGTAAACTTCACAAACGATTATGATAACTACATCAAACAATTAATCGGATTAAATGCACAAATCGATAATTTCTTTGAAAAAGTTCTTGTTATGGATAAAGATGAAAAAATCAAAAATAACAGAATCGGACTTTTAACAGCATTAAAGAAAGATTACGATAGAATCGCAGATTTTTCTAAATTACATTAATAAATAATTATTAATAAAATATATAAACAAGGCTTTGGTTTTTCCCAAAGCCTGTTTTATTTAAAAATAACCACATATTATTTTAACCATTTCACTACTTTAGTAGAATGTTTTATATTTTTTTCGATTTAACCTAATACAATAAGGGAATAAGTTTTCCCTACATAGGAGGTTAAATTATGAACTATACAGATATTGAATTAGAAGGAATTGATGTAAACGGAAATCAGACTAAAATGAAATTAGCTGATTTAAAAGGTAAAAATATTATTCTATATTTTTATCCAAAAGATGAAACACCAATTTGTACAAAAGAAGCTCAACATTTTAGAGATGCAATAAGCAAGTTACCCGAAGATACTGTTGTTATTGGAGTAAGCCCTGATAATATTGAATCACACAAAAAATTCTTTAATAATCACAAACTTAATTTCAAAATTTTATCAGATACAGAACACAAACTTGCAAGAGCTTTTAAGAATTTGAAAAATGATATTGAAGAAAAAGCATCTGATATGAAAGACAAAATGGAAGAAAAACGAATTGAAATGAAAATCAAACATGCCGAAAAACAAATGGAAAACGAATGGAAAAAAAGCCATGATAAACCGGTTACAATGCGTTCTACTTTCATTATCGGAAAAGACGGTAATCTTTTAAAAGAAATGAGAGATATCGATATCAGAGGTCACGTTGATGAAGTAGTAGAATACGTAAAAAAATTATAAATTAACATTAAGGAGTCGTAACATGACGGCTCCTTTTTTTTATCTTTGTAGTATCCTATTTTCTATGATAAAAAAATTAATCATCATAGTATTATTATTCATCATCTCAAATCAAGCTATCGCAAGTGTAATAAGTCCTGAATTAGAACTTGAAATGCGATATAACATCTCTAAAATTTATGGAGAAGAGAACACAGATGAGATTTATAAAAATATAGAAAACCTTGCTAAAAAAGCAAAAATCCAACGACCTAGAACTTTAATTCAAGATGATTTAACACGAAGTTCGGATTGGTACAAAGATGAAATTATTTATATGTTCTACATTGACCAATTTGGAACAGATAATCAAAAAAAATCCAATACTTTTAAAGATGGGATAAAAATGCTTGATTACCTAAAAGATTTAGGAATAACAACAATTTATATCCTGCCTTTTGCAGACTCTCCAATGGGAGATTCAGGTTTTGATGTTAAAAACCCTAATAATGTTAGGCAAGATTTAGGTGGAATGAAAGAATTCAGAGAGTTTGTAAAAGTTGCAAGGGAAAAAGGGTTTAAAATAAAAGCAGACCTAATTCTTAACCATTTTTCCGACCAACATGAATGGTTTCAAGAAGCATTAAAAGGTGATTTAGACAAACTAAACTACTTTATCGTAAGAGAGGACATGCCTGAATATACAAAATATGTTGATAAGAAGAAGGGTACAATAATTGAATACAAAGAACCAGACGGAAAAATCTCTAAACGCAGACTTATATTTCCTGAAATAACAGAAAATCATTATAGGAAAGTTACTATAAATAACAAAGATTATTATATATATCATACATTCTATCCCTTCCAATTAGATATCAATTGGGAAAATCCTAAGGTTTTATATTACTGCCTTGATAGCATAAGTTATTGGGCAAATATCGGAATTGATATATTTAGAATGGATGCTATCCCATATTTTTCAAAAGAAGAAGGGACAGATGCAGAAAACTTAGACACAACGCATTATATAGTAAAACTTCTAAGTCAATATATTCAAGCCACAGCGCCACGTTCAGTTCTACAAGCAGAAGCCTGTCAAAAACCTAAAGACATTCTTCCGTACTTTGGAGAAGAAAGAGAAGTTAACACATATATTGATAATAGAATTAAACGAATAAATAGAACCGACGAAATCCAAATAGCATACCACTTTCCATACATGCCTGCACTTTGGGCAATGTTTATAACAGAAGATAACAAATATTTTATAGATGCAAACAAGCACACACCTCAAATTCCTGAAACAGCAAGTTGGGCAACATTTTTAAGAGTACATGATGAACTTACATTAGAAATGATTAATCCTGATGATAGAGAATTAATTTATAATGCACTTGAGCCTAAAGGATGCGAGTTTAGAAAAGGATTAGGAGTAAGTGGAAGAACTGCAAATTTCTTAGATAATAATCCTGACAGAATAACTCTTGCATTCTCAACTCTACTTTCTATGCCAGGAATTCCTATTATTTATTATGGAGATGAAATAGCTGCCCAAAATAATTTTGAATATGCTGATAATTACGCAGAAAAAAGAAAAAAACAGCTTAAGAAAAACAAAATAAAACTTTTAACCTTCTTTGACAGCAGAGATATAAATAGAGGTGATATAACTTATCAATCATTTATGGATTCAATGAAAAAGAAAAATACACTAAGCTCAAAAGTAAGATTTAAAATCAAACAAATGATTAAACTTCGAAAAATGAATCCTACAATCGCAAGAGGTTCTTTTGAAATCATAAAAACAAAATTACCATCAACTTTTGCATACATAAGAACATATAAAGATACAAAATTCTTAATCGTTCATAACTTATCTAAAGAAAAACAAAAAGTTGAAATTTCACTTCCGTCAGAAATTATTGAAAAAGATAATGACGGATACGTAAACTTTAGAAATCTACTTGATAACAAAAAATATAAGGTAAAAATTTCATTAACAGATAAAAAAATACATCTTTTAATGCAACCATATTCTACAATGTGGCTAAAAATAATTACAAATAAAAAAGGAGAAGTTTAAAACCTCTCCTTTACCTGTATTAATAATTTGTCGCTTTAACCTCAAAATATGATTTTGGGTGTTTACAAACAGGACAAATTTCTAAGGCTTTTTCTCCAGTTATAGAATGACCGCAATTAGCACATTCCCAAACAACTTTTTCGTCTTTTTCAAATACTTTATTATTTACGATATTTTCATATAATTTTCTATAACGCTCTTCATGCTCTTTTTCAATCAAAGCAACTTTTTCAAATAAAAACGCTATATCATTAAATCCTTCTTCTCTAGCCTCTTTTGCAAAAGTTGAATACATATCTGTCCATTCATAATTTTCACCTTCTGCTGCTGCTTTTAAGTTATCTAATGTGTTTCCTATCGCTCCGCCTTCTAATAGTTTAAACCATATTTTGGCATGTTCCTTTTCATTATTAGCAGTCATCTCAAATATCTTAGCTATCTGATTATAACCTTCTTTCTTAGCTTGAGAGGCAAAATATGTATACTTATTTCTTGCTTGTGATTCGCCTGCAAATGCTGTTTGTAAATTCTTTTCTGTTTTGCTTCCTTTTAATTCCATAATTTATACTCCTTTCTTTGAGGGAGAAAGGCAGGGCTTGTAATAAGCCCTGCAAATCTATATTACTATTCAGCAGGGCTGAATTGATCTTTTCCTACGCCACATAATGGGCAAGCATAATCTTCCGGTAAATCAGCGAATGATACATTATCATTTTCTGCCGGATCATATACATAACCGCATACATCACATACGAATTTTTCCATTTTTTGTCTCCTTATACTGTGTAAACTAACTAGGGATTACCCTCTACATTTATGACAAATTCCTTTAACCTGCAAATTGGTTTGAAGAACTTCTCCGTATTTAAAACTTTCCTTTGGAGGCTCAATATGATTATCCATATGAATATCATATACTGCCCCACATTTTAAACATATGAAATGACAATGAGGAGACAAATCCGCATCATAACGACTTTTAGGTAATTCATTATCAACCTTGAATATCAAACCCAAATCCTCTAACGATGCCAATGTCCTATATACAGTATCTAAAGATATAAAAGGCATTACTTCTTTAACTGATTCATAAACAGTCTCAGCATCAGGATGAGTATCTGTTGATGCTATCATCTTTAATACCTCTATCCTCTGTGGTGTAAGACGCATATTTGCCTCTGCACACTTTTGCTTTAGTACCTCTATCTTTGATTCTATATTAATCATAATCATTCCTTATTAGTAATTATTACTAATAATAACATGTTGTTTAATTTTTTGCAACCCCTATTAATAATTTGTACTAATCCTATGTTGGGATTAATGATTAATTTTTTATAGATATATTATTAGTATGAAAAATATTAAACGGAATACTCTATTGAATTATTTAAAAGATAATTTTGATGTTGAATCAAATGTGAATAAAGATAGGATATTTGATTTTAATAAAAAGCCCGAAAAATCAAATAAAATAGTTTATTTATGCGAAAGAGAATTAAGAGAAGAAGATAATTTTGCACTTAATTTTGCTTATGAAAAATCTAATAATGTAAAAATTGTTCATTCTTTGCATGAATTAAGACAAGAAAAATTTGGAGTTTTGCTAATCGATTTTAATCCGATTAGAAATTACAGCATGCTAAATAATATTGATTGCAAAATCTATGAAGTAGATTCACATAATATTGTTCCTGCAAGAATTGTATCAGATAAACAAGAGTATTCTGCAGCAACCTTTAGAAGAAAAATATATTCACTTATAAATAATTATTTAACTCATTATCCTGAAAAAGAAATAAAGAATAAACATGCCAGAAAAGTTTTGGACAATTTTATAAAATACAAATTAGATTATTATTCAGAATACAGAAACCATCCTGATAAAAATATAACATCAGGATTATCAATATATCTGAATAGAGGGTTTATATCATCACAAAGAGTTGTATTAGAAGTATTAAATTCCAATACACACAAAGAAAACAAAGAAGAATTTTTAGAAGAAATTATTGTAAGAAAAGAACTTGCAGATAATTTTTGTCTATATAACAAAAATTTTAACAATATAAATGGAATACCTGAGTGGGCAAAAGCTAGTTTAAATTTTCATAAAAACGATATAAGAACGTATTTATATACAAAAGAAGAATTTGAGCATGCTAAAACCCATGACATATTATGGAATACAGCTCAAAAACAATTAGTTAAAGAAGGAATAATACATAGTTATATAAGGATGTATTGGGCAAAAAAGATTCTTGAATGGAGTAAAACTCCAGAAGAGGCAATATCAATTGCAATATACTTAAATGACAAATATGCGCTTGATGCACCATCTGCTAATGGTTATGTAGGAATTCTTTGGTCAATAGGAGGATTACATGATAGAGCATTTATAGATTATGAAGTAACAGGCAAAATAAGGCGCATGACATATAATGGTATAAAATCAAAATACAAAATAGAAGATTATATTTCAAAATACTAATATTAAGCATTAAAAAAGCGGGATTAAAACCCGCCTTGTGTGATTTTGACATTATTCAAATTGAACTTTGTCGCTGGCTTGAAGCTGTTTTTTCTTAATATTATGAACTACAGCATCAACTAATAGTTCATAACTTGATGAGTTTTCAATATTAGGAAACTCCATCTTGATTTGTTCTCTGACCATCGCTTCCAACCTTCTCTCGTCAGAAAGAGTTTGAATTTCTTTATTATCGGCTAACATATCAACGTATTCTTTACGGTTATTTTTTTGCGCAGACGCAAAACTTAACCACAAAGCTTTGGGGTCAACATTCTTAAGTTTTTGTACTAACTTAAAATTTTTCCATTGATTAAACATTGATTGAACCTCTACACACTATTATACTATGATAAAGTAAACTAAAATAAAATAATTGTCTAGTTGTTAATTAGTTTGTTACATAATTTTACATGTTAAAATTTTACATATATGTATAAGCCGGACTGAGTTAATCAATCCGGCTTACTATTGAAAGGAACATTAGTTATATATTAATTACGTTCTTCTTACTAAATTAAGTTTAACGCAATACTAGGTGTTTGGTTAGCAGTTGTTAACATTGAAGCACCTGCTTGTTGTAAGATTTGAGCTGCAATGAACTCAGATGATACAGCTGCAATATCAGCATCTTTAATAAGTGATTTAGCACCTGTTAAATTATCACCTTGAACAGCTAAACTTTCTACTGCTGAATCAACTCTGTTCATATAAGCCCCGATTTGAGTAGCTCTTTCAGTTACATCATCAACAGCTAAGTCAACTGTATCTAAGAACATACGAGCTGAATTATCGTTTACGAACACCGCATTACATAATGCTGTAATTGTTACAGAACCATCTGTTTTAACAGTTGATGTACCTGCTTGGTAATTTATTAAACCTGCTTGATCCATAGCTGCAATAGTAGCACTTTCAAACCAATGACCAGCAGCACCTTCATATTTTAAAGTATCAGATTCAGCTGCACCTGATGCCATTGATTGAGCAGCACCTTCTGTTAATTTCATTATCGCAGTTATTTTAGCACTTGAGAATAAAGATTCATCCAATGTGATAACGTTTTCGCTACCGGAATTAATACCAACTTGAAGGTTAACACCGTCTGTTTGAGAGCCGTCTAATAATTTCAAGCCATTAAATTCTGTTACATCACATAAACGGTTCATTTCTTGCATTCTTTGCGCAACTTCTGATGCGATTGCAACTCTTGAAGATGTTGCATAAGTACCGTTGGCTGCTTGTTCGGTCAAATCTCTGATACGTTGAAGATAACTTCCGATGATTTCTAACACACCTTCTTGTGTTTGTAATAAACTTGATCCCATTTGACCATTTGTTTCAGCAACATCATAAGTGCTTAAAACTGATTCCATTTTCTTTACTACACCATAACCAGCTGCGTCATCAGCTGCAGAGTTTATTTTAAACCCTGTTGTCATTTTTTCCATTGCGTCATTCATTCTGCTAGTTGTTGAGTTAAAGTGTCTCTGAACAGATAATGAGATAACGTTTGTGTTAATACTTAGACTCATAACTATCTCCTTTCAATATTCGTCTTTGTAGTTATGCACATGATAACGACAAACAGAATTTAAAAGTTTAACAAAGTATGAAATATATCAACCATATGTATTAGATAAAAAATTAAACTCCTTATTATACAAGGTTTTTAGACTCCATAAAAAATTAAAAAGTTGGAAAGATTTTACATCCTTCCAACTTTTATTTTCTAGATTGTTTATTTTTATTATGCTATACCATACATCTTTAACATTGCATCTAATTGTTGATAATCTGCCATTGTTGGAGCATGACCTGTGGTTGGTTGTACTGGTTGATAATTCATGTACCCTTGAGGTGCAGTTTGTTGCATTGCTGCTAATTGATTTATTTGATTAATTTCTTGTTGCATAGCCTTGATTTGTTCTGGAGAATATCCCATTTCTGCTAATAAAATTTCATCTAAACTAGGACCTCCTACTGATGGATTTACATATTCGTTTGCTCCAACTAGCATGTATGAACGAGGGATTGATGTTGGTACTGTATATTTGGTAAATGGAACTTTTTTACCGCCGATTAATGGGATATCTTTTGAACCATATAAATTATTAAATGTTTTACCAAATTGTGCAGCTTTATCTAAATATGTACCTACATAATCATAACCTGATGATGCTGATTGATATGCTTTATATGTGTTATTTTGAATTTGTGCTTGTTGTAATTCTCTTGTTGCTGCTCTATATGCATCTTTTGCATCTGTTAATGTTCTAAAAGCATTTAATCTTTCTGCTGATGTATCTCCTTCTTTGAATTTTTTATATGCTTTCTGTGCTGCTGTATATTCTGCCTTTGCTTTATCTAAATTCTGTTGTTTCTTTACTAATTCTTGAGCAGATTCAGAAACTTTTTTTGCATAAGCTGAATATTCTGATTTGCTTGGTAAATCAAATTTTAAATCTCTTTGTTGAGCTAATAATTCATTTTTTCTTGCGGTTAATTGTGCTGAAGCTTTACCTTCTGCTTCTTTTTTAGCGATTGATTCTAATTCACTTCTAATATTTCTACCTAAAGATACTTTTTGATTTGTTACTTGATTATATACTTCTAATTTTGATTTTAAAACAGAGATTTCTTGATTTAACTTAGTCTGAGTTAATTTATTAGTTGTATTAGTTAACGCATTTTGTTTTTGAACAATTTGTTGTTCTAATTGTGTTATTTTAGTTTGAGCATCTTTTAGTGATGTTACATTATTAATATCGTCATATGCACTTGCAATATCTGCTTTTTGAGTTTCTAATCGTCTAGCTTGAGCTTCATATCTTGTTTTATCACGACCTGTAGCAGCTTCTGCTTTTGCTTTGAATTCATTAATTTGGTTGTCTAAATCTTTAATTCTATTATTTTGATTTTCTTGAACTGTTAATTGTTTAGTTGCGTTATTCCAATTACCTTTTACAGTACCCCAGAAACCTTGAGCAGAATCTGTTGCAGTTGTCTTTAATGCTTGCCAACCGCCTGCTTTATATGCTTGATAACCTGCTTTTAATGCACTTCCTGCTTGTTTAAATCCAATTGTAGTTGAATCCCATGCTGCCTTAAATGTACCTTTAATTCCTGTATATTTAGTTGCATCAACTCCAGGGACTTGTTTCATAGTTGCTTTTGCTCCAACAACAGATGCAGCCAAAGCAACTGTATTAGAACCCATATCTTCCCAAGCAGCTTTTGCTTCGGCATCTGTTTTTGCCTGATGAGCTTTATAAGCTGATTTTGCAACTCCTGTTGCTGCAGTCAAAACTCCTGCACCTGCGATAATTGCAGGAACAGCTGTACCTGCTGTTAATACACAAACTCCTGCTATTGCAGCACCCATTGCTACATTTTTAAGCAATCTGCCTGCACTAAAATTCCAATCTCTATCACAACCAATAAGTCCTTTAAAGAAGTTACCAATACCTTTACCAAAATGTTTTATCATTTGCCAACCATTTATTTCACCATCATCTTTGCCATCGGTGCAACCTTTTGCTTGTTGAATTTGTTGAGCTTGTTGTGCTTGTTGCTTTTGTTGTGCTGCCATTAATGACATTTCATCTAAATATTGTTGTTGCATTGCTGCTTGGTTTGCATAACCTGCTTGCATATTTTGATTTGCATACATTGCAGCTCTGCGTCTTGCCTCTTGTGCGAATACATCTTGTGATGAATATGCGCCGATTCCGCCTGCCATTTTTCTTACTCCTATATCCCCTGTAACAATTTATATATAAAATTTCTCAGTACAAAATAGACCACTAAATAGTAGTACTTTTTTCGTATCTTAATTCCCGTACTTATATAAAGTTTTTTATTACATGAAAATTGCCTTGTTCATGGAGTTTCAAGGCAAAAATCAATTTATTATTAGCTTATGAGGGTTTACATTTCGTTACAATGTTTTTAAGTATTCAATTATATCTCCAGACTCATACATTTCAACACCATGTTCTTTATCAACTAAAAACGGAACTTGGCGCTTACCCCCGATTTTTATTAATGCTTCCTCATTTCTAGGATTTGATATATCTATCTTTTGATAAGGAATATTATTCTCATCAAGAAATTTCATAACTTTCAAACAATATGGACAAGTTGGCAACATAAATAATTCTAACATCTTAGATTCTCCTTATTAATTATAATAATTTTACTAATTATTATTTACCCTACTATTTACCCCCATTATTTACCCCACCCTTGATTTTTTCATCAGACAATAAGGTATTTCAAAATTCTTAACAAAATGAGGATGTGGAAAAATCCAAAAATTGACAGATTTTTGAGATTTTTCAAATCCGACCTAAGGTGTGTGAACATCAGGTTGTGTGCGGGATAGGAGACAACCTGATGTGAAACCGTTCCCCAGAGTTTGCGAGAAAATGTTAATTTTCTAGCAAACTCGAATAGTTTTATACACTTGCATTCAATATCTCTTTATGGTTTGATTATTATGGAATAAGCTATTCCTCTTAGGCTTATTTAGCTAAAGATTAAGCGGCGAATCTTTACACTAGAGAATAAATAAATTAAGAAGGAAAATTAAACATGTTAAAAATCAGACTTAAAAGATTAGGTGCTAAAAAAGCTCCAATATACAGAATTATCGTTATCAACTCTACAACAAAAAGAGAAGGCAGACGAATTCAAGAATTAGGTTACTATAATCCAAAATCTAAAGAAATGAAATTAGATAAAGCAACTGCTGAATCTTGGATTTCTAAAGGAGCTCAACCTACTGATACAGTTGCATACTTACTTAAAAACTGCAACGAAGATGGTACTTTAAACTACAAAAAATCTGATGTAGTTAAATTATCTAAAAAAGCTAAAGCAAAAGCTGAAGCAGAAGCTGCTGCTAAGGCTGAAGCAGAAAAAGCAGCTGCTGAAGCTCAAGAAGCTCCTGCAGAAGAAGCTGCTGCTGAATAATAAATTATTTAATTCACACACACATAAAACACCGATGAAACAATTAAGTTTATCGGTGTTTTTTATTAACTTTATTATTGTTTACAATTTGTCTTAATTATAATAATAAGCTATGATTATTATATGGAACGTGGGAAGATTGTTGTAGTCGATGATGAAAAAATAGTAACCTCAGCTTTTAAAACTTTACTAATGGTTGAGGGATTTGATAATGCTGAATTTTTTAACAACCCTAAAGAAGCACTTGAATATTTACAAAACAATACACCCGACCTTATTATTTCGGATTTTCTCATGCCGGAAATGAACGGCTTAGAATTTTTAACAGAAGCTAAAAAATTATATCCGGAAGTAAGTAAAATTCTACTTACCGGTTATGCTGATAAAGAAAATGCTATAAGAGCTATTAACGAAGTTGGACTTTATAGATATATTGAAAAACCTTGGGATAATGACGATTTAATAATCAATATAAAAAATGGTATTGAAAGAAGTTATTTATTATCTCAATTAAGACAAAAAATTGCAGAACTTGAAATTGCAAAAAAAGAACTTGAAAATTATTCTCACAATCTTGAAAAAATTGTTGCAGAAAGAACTGCTGATCTTGTAGAATCAAATGCAAAACTAAGTAGTATTATTACAAATTCAGCAGACGGAATTTTTGTTGTTAATAATAAAGGATTAATTGAACAAGCAAATCCTGCTTGCGAAACTTTATCAGGTTTAAGCGAAGAAAATCTTAAAAAATTACATATTGAAAAATTCATATGTTCTGACAAAATCGATATAATGGATTCAATAAAATCATCTGATGACAACGAATTCCATATAAGAGATTGCTATATATTAAACCTCTTAAGCAATTCCCAAATACCAATCGATATAAGTCTTGCTAAAATTTCTAACACAAGCTATGTTGGAGTAATTCATGATATTTCAGAACAAAAAGAATCCGATAAACTTAGAGATGATTTTATTGCAACATTAACTCATGATTTAAGAACTCCATTATTAGCCGCAATTCAAACTTTAAAATTCTTTATAGATGGTTCTTTAGGCGAAATTTCTGACAAACAAAAGGTTCTATTATCTACAATGCAAAAGAGTAATGAAGATTTATTAGGTCTTGTTAATGCATTATTAGAAGTATATCGATTTGATGCACAAAAGCTTGTACTTTGTAAGACTAATTTCTGTTTTAACTCATTGGTAAAACAAGTTTATAATGAACTACTCCCACTTGCTCAAAAGAAAAACATAGATTTTAAACTGGAAATTCCTGAAAATAACATTACAATACATGCAGATGGTGGAGAAATAAGACGAGTTATTTGTAATTTATGCGGAAATGCTATTAATTATACCAATAATGGAGGAGAAGTTATTGTATCTGTAAAAACAGAAGAAAAAGATTTAATATTCTCTGTTCTTGATAATGGAAACGGAATCCCTAAAGAAGATATCCCACACTTATTCCAAAGATTTTCTCAAGGGACAAGCCAAAAACGTTCAACAGGAACAGGATTAGGATTATATCTTTCAAGACAAATTATAGAAGCTCACAATGGTAAAATTTGGCTTGAAAGTAAATTAAACAAAGGAAGCGAATTTTCATTCCTTCTTACAGACGTAGTCGGAATTAATACACAAAATAGTAAAAAAGAAGAGGTTAAAATAAAATAATATGATAAGAGTTTTACTTGTTGAAGATCACGAACTTGTAAGAATGGGTTTATCAATAATGATTGATAAAGCTGAAGACATAACTCTTGTGGGAGAAGCTGAAAATGGTCTATCAGGAGTGGAACTTGCAAAGCAATTATCACCTGATATTGTACTTATGGATATCGGGCTTCCTAATATTGATGGAATTGAAGCAACAAAAAGAATAAAAGATTTTAACCCACAAATAAAAGTTTTAATTTTCACCTCAAGAGATGCTGAAGACGATGTATTTGCAGCATTCAAATCAGGTGCTGACGGTTATATCATGAAAGGAGCAAGCACAGAAAATATTCATACCGCTATACGTTCTGTCAACGAAGGTGTAGCTTGGATAGATCCTGCTATTGCAAGACTTGTTTTATCAAGTATTCAAGCACCTACAGCAAACAACGAAACAAGAACATCCAATGGTATAAATTACAAAGCAGGAAAATCTATGTATGGATTAACTGAAAGAGAAATGGAAGTTTTAGCTCTTATAGTTAATGGACTAACTAATCCTCAAATCGCAGAAGAATTAACCATTACAAGAGCAACTGCAAAAGCACATGTTCATAGTGTTCTACAAAAACTTTCTACAGCTACAAGAACTCAAGCAACAAGAAAAGCAATGGATGAGGGTTTAGTATAAAATGTTTTGGGCAATTATTGCTATAGCACTTGTAACATTTTTCAGAGTTCAAGTAGAGGACATGCATGTATTTAAAGAAAAAAATCCTGTACTTAGACAATACGAATATGAATATGAAGCTCAAAAGGAAATTTTAAAAGAAGAATATGAAAAAAGCCTATTACCAAAATCAGGTTTTATGCTTGAAGAAGAATACCAACAACAATCAACAGGAATAGATAATGAAAACAGAATTGTAGAAGATAGAAAATACCCTAAACCTGCGGATATGAAATATGTACCTCAACCTACTTATAAGCTTGTAAGATATAATAATCCTCCGGGAACTCCGGAATTAAATATCCCAAGAAAGATTGAGTTTGAAAGAATTGTTAATGCACAAGGAATTGTATCAGGAGATTTTACAAAACTTGTATATCCTTCAATATATTATTACCCAAAACAAAGATGTACGGCATGCGATGTTTTTGTTATCCCTTTAGACACAAAATTAAATAGAGTTGAAAGAGTTCAAAAAGCAAATGTTATAAAAAAAATCCCTGAACCAATTTTTTCTACAATAAAAGATATTTCTGAAGAAGGTGCATTTAGAACAATTACACCTGTAGATTATTCTCCTGATAACAGATATATCGTTGCAAAAGAGAAAACAGGTTACATTTTTGACGGGATATGGAAAACCGAATTACTTGTCCACGATTTTATGACAGGAAAGTCAAAAAAACTTACAGAAGCAAGAGAAACAATTACTGATTATTGGCACAATGTTTCAGGGGTTGAATTTGACGACTACAGATGGGACATATATCCTTTAGGATTTGACCAAACTGACCCTACAAGAATTCTTGTAACAGGTTATGCATATACAGGTGGAGTTCCAATATTCTTAGGAACTTGGGCTGTAGATGTTAACGGAGAACGAACACAATTAGTAGATTTGGAAGGAACAAATCATCCTGTATGCATTGTTGGATATAAATTAGTTCATGACAGCTATGTCCCAAGGGAAGAAGTTGAATGGGAAAACGCAAGACAAGAAAAAATAGAAAAAAATAATAAGAAAAAAGCCAAAAAAGAGCTTAAAAAAGTAAATAAAGAAAAGAAAACTCAATATAAAAAGAAATTAAAAGAGCTAAGAATGCAGTATAGACTAAGAGTTAAAACATACAAAAAGAACAGCAAGCCCGGCATGTCAGGAGTAGACGGAAATGTTGCACCTCAAGAAAGTACCACTACACCAATACAAAATAACTCGCCTCAAGAAGAAAATATCAAAAATATTAATCAAGAAACTAAGAACTAAGCATTATATTTTAGTAGAAAGAGCAGGTGCAATCTGAATAAATTTACGGACTAAATTAGAATCCCATTGTTTTCCTGCGCCTTCTGTCAAAATATTACAAGCAACATCAAGACTTAGACCTTTTCTATATGGTCTATCACTTATTAGAGCATGGAAAGCATCAGCTACAGCAACAATTTTTGCAGCAAGAGGAATTTCATCACCTTTTAATTTTTCAGGATAGCCTGTTCCATCAATATGTTCATGGTGATATTTTACAATCGGTATTAAATCTCTTAATGCTTCATTTGGCATTAAAACTTTGTCAGCACCAATTGTAGGGTGTTGTTTCATTACATTCCATTCTTCATCTGATAATCTATCAGGTTTTTTCAAGATATTTTCAGGAATACCAATTTTCCCTACATCATGCAATAGGGCACCTAATTTAATTCTTTGAACTTCATCTTCAGGAAGATTAATTGCTCTTGCCAATGCTTCAGAATACCTTGAAACAGAAGTTGAATGACCTTTTGTATAAGGGTCTTTAGCATCAATGGCTCCTGCTAATGATGTTGCAATTTCTGACAAGTGATTTACTGAATTAATTTGTTCATTATTAAATTTTTTCAACAATTCTTCTTCAAAATTCATACCCATTTGAGAATGACGTTTTGATAAAACTTCAGCATAAGAATGAAGCGCTACATCATCCCAGAAGTTAAAATCAGAAGAACTGATTATTGCAGACATGCCATCTTTATACCCTTGAGCTTGAGATATATACATTGCTTGCTCTGCAAGTATTAATAATTTTTCTTGTTCTTTTGCACACTCAGGATAAGATGCAATACCTACAGAAACCTTAACAGGGCCTACATCATCTACAAAACAACAAGATAAACTATAAGTAATATATTCTGCAATATATTTTGCCTCAGACACATTCGTATTAGGCAATATTAAAGCAATCTCATCTCCACCGTAACGACCGGCCATATCAGATTTTCTCATATTATGTTTTACTTTTTCGGCAACAAGTTTTATAACTTCATCACCTTTAGCATGGCCTAGCTCTCTATTTATTTTGGAAATATTGTTTACATCTAACATTACTATTGATAAAGGTTGCTCTGATAGTTCTGCATTTGACAATTCTTTAGTCAAACATTCTTGAAAACCTCTGTGGTTGTACAATTGAGTTAACGAATCGGTATTCATATGAGCATTTGCTGCCTCAATTAATGAATAATTATCAATTACAGTTGCAACATAATTTGCAACAAATGAACATAAATTTCGCTGTGATTCATCTAGTTCATCAGATATTATCATCACACCTATGCATTTATTCAAAGAAACCATTGGGAAAATAGTAACTGCATGATTATGAAAATATGCCAAATTTAAAAAATTAACATTTTTTTCTGAAACAATAGACTGAGTAGAAAATGCTTTGTATACAGGATTTAATGTGTCATTTTTAAACACTTTTGAAACAAATGCATTATCCATTTTATCTATTAATTTTAAATTTATACATCCTGAATTTTCATTAAATAACCCGCAAGCAGTAAAAGAACATCCAATATAATTCATTAAGATTTTATGTATACGCAAATAAAATGCTGACGGATCTTTTGATGGGGCAAGCCTTGCAACAGCATCAATAACCTGTTTATATAATAAAGCTTCATTTTTATTTCTATTTGATAAAGTACTTAATGTAGATATACGACTTGGAACAGATGTTGATGACAATAAGTTAACCTTCGCCACTAATTTACTTGCTGATAGGGGCGAAGTAGCATTTGTTTTATTGGGAAAATGCTTTCTTGTATCTTCCTTGAGTATATTTTCTTTATTGCGTTCCAAAATAATTACCTACACATGATATGATACAATATTTAAGTCCAAAAATAAATATTTTTTGCTATTTTAATTCAGATTATTAACATTTTTTAAGAAATTTGACTTTTTTTAATGCATGCTTTTTAATTTATTTTCAATAATTAAATTTATAAAATCTTGAGGGAAATGAGAAAAAATTTCTGCAACTTTTGCATCTAAACCAATTGTATATGAAGGTTTTGGCTTAGATAATTGCTCTATTTTTTGTATTTTTTCAATAACTTTATGAATTGGCATTCCTTTTATTTCATTTTTTAATGCATTTTTTACAAGATATTTACATTCTGATTCGTATCCGTTAGGAGTTTCTAAAACTTTGCTATTTTCTTTTATTGATTTTGACCAAATTGGAGTTGCAATCGATCCTAATTTTAAAGAAACAACTTTTACACCACTTTCTAAACTATATAAGTTAAATAAAATATCCAAAGCTCGTTTTGATGCACAATAAGGAGCAATAAAAGGATATATACCAAATGAAGACATAGAACTTATATTAATAACTTTATTTATAGGTAATCCCCTTGTTAATTCTAATGCTCCGAATACATTTACATCAAATTGGCGTCTTAATTCTTTCATATCAATTAATTCTATAGCACCTGCAACTACACATCCTGCAACATTGAAAATTGTATCTATTTTATCTGTTTTGGAATTAATAAATTCTATTGCAGGTTGAATCGTCTCAGGTTTTGAATAATCAACATAAAAAGGTATTATATTTTTTCCTTCTAATTTTAATTTTTCATTCCTAAACCCTGCAAAAACCAAATTAGCCTTAGAATACTCTTCTGCTAATGCCTTACCTATTCCAGATGTACTTCCTGTTACTACATAAGTTTTCATAATTTTATTTTATTACAACCATACCATGCCTGTACATTTGAATTTTTTTATTGTTTAGAATAAACTCTTATTGGAGACTATTATGATTTTATTATTTTTATATTTATCTATTTTCACAATTTATTTCATTACACTAACTGTAATGAGCCTAAAGCACGAAAAAAAACAAAGAGATACATACAACCAAAGAGAAAACAATCTATGTGTTGTTATATATTCTCACAACAATGCTAAAACTATTGAGAATTTAGTTAAACAACTAAAAACACAAACTTATCCAAGAAGAAACTATTCAATAAATGTTATCTTGGATAATTGTAGCGATGAGTCAGAATTTTTATTTCAAAGTGATTTAGATGTTAACGTTTTAAACATCAAGAATGTTGATACTGTTGGAAAAGATCAAGCAATATCTATTATGACAGAAAGATTATCTACTGTTACTAATATTGATGCTTATGTTTTCCTTGATGCTAAATATTATGTAAATTCTGATTTTCTTGCAAATGTAAATAATTCATTACAAAAAAATCATGTTATTACAGGAGCAGTTAATCTTATATGCAAAGATGAATTATCACTAATTGATAATATTAAATATAACTATAATCAATATTGTAATAATTTTATAAACAAATCCAGAGCAAAATTAGGATTAAGTACATTGATTAATTCTGATGCGCTTGTAATAAAAAAACAAATTGTCGATGCAATAGGATCTGTAAACTTCAAAAGCATAAATGATGAATTAAAATATACACTTTTACTTGCTAAATTAAATTGTAAATGTGTTTTTGATTCAAATATTAAAGTTTATCTTGATATGGAACATTATGATTTAAGAATTCCATCTTTAAGTCACAGATGCTCTATGTTCTTTAACGCAATTAAACAAATTAACTTTAAAAATAAAAGCCTTACAGAACTTATTTTTTCTTTAATTGCACCAAATTGTTTAACAGTTATTTTAGGTTATTTTGCACTACTTGCATACGCATATAAATATATATTCTCTGTTAACATATATGTTATTGCATTAATGTTTGCCGCGCTTACAGTAAGTTTTTGTGCAAGTTTATTAAACACAAAAATATTTGCAAAAGAGCATTTATATCTTTTTGCATATCCTGCATATACTTTTTGCAAAGTAATATATAATTTCCCACCTATAAGATTTATAAGAAACCTTATGTTTGATAAAACAGAAACAAAACATATAGAAAAATTATTAGTAGATGTGTTTGTTTTTGATGGAAGAAGAAATTATCCTTGTAAATTAGAAATTATTTCTGATAGCGGACTTGTTAAAGTAGTATTTATTAACAAAAAGAAAAAATATACAACAAAAACACAGCATATAAGAGTAATAGATGCAATAAAGGAAATTTCATCTAAACTTGAAGAACATGGAATGACACTTAAAATTTGCCAACATTGCAAGTATTTTGAACCAACTCAAGACGGTTCAACAAATATGGTAAAAGGCTGCTGTAAATTTGAATTTTCTAATAGAACCCCTGGAGATATACTTCCTACTGTTCTATGGAATTCTTGCGACAGTTTTGAAAAAGTAAATATTATAAGCCTTATTGATGCAATCGGAGCAGGAATAAATAAAGAATAAAATGGCAAGTTGTGTTTATTTACATATCCCATTCTGTTTGAGTAAATGTAAATATTGTTCATTCATATCTTTTACTGATATTTCAAAAAAAACAGGATATTTATATTCACTACTTAAAGAAATAGATTACTACTACCAAAATGAACCTTTAGATACTATTTATTTTGGTGGTGGAACACCATCATTGATGGAAATATCAGAATTAAACAAATTATTGAATAAATTTAATTTAACTAAAAATACAGAAATAACAATTGAAGTTAATCCTGATTCTATTGATGAGAAATATCTTATTGGATTAAAAGATATTGGGTTTAATAGATTAAGCATAGGTTCTCAATCTTTCGATGATAAATTATTAAAACAAATTGGGCGAAGACATAATTCAAATCAAATATTTCACACAATTGAACTTGCTAAAAAAGCAGGTTTTGAAAATATAAGTGTTGACTTAATATACGGACTTCCTAACCAAACTCTTGAAATGTTTAAAAAAGACTTAGATATTATAAATAGTCTTTCGATTCAACATGTTTCATTATACGGGTTAAAAATTGATGAAGGATGCTATTTTTATAAAAATTATCCTCAAAATTTACCAGATGATGATATACAAGCAGATATGTATTTAACAGCCATTGAAAAATTAAAAGACTTTGAGCATTATGAAATAAGTAATTTTGCTAAAAGAGGCTTTAAATCAAAACATAACCTTAATTATTGGAAAGAAAATGAATATTATGGCTTTGGTGTAGCAGCCCACGGATTTATTGACGGAGTAAGATATTCAAACTACACAAAATTAGATAAATATTTAGAGAATCCTGTTGAAAGAGAGTATGGTAAATTTTTAACAGAACAAGAAAAATTAGAAGAAAGTATATTTCTTGGATTTCGCATAAAAGAAGGGATTGATACTAAGACTATAAATGAAAAATATCATATTGATTTTGATACAAAGTACAAAAATATTATTGAGAAATACATCTCCACAGGGCATCTTATAAAAACACAAGAAGGATATCAATTATCTGATGAAGGCTTTTTACTAAGCAACATTATTTTATCTGAATTTATTTAAGTATTATAGACTTGATTTTAGTCATTGTTTAGTGTTGAATATAATTACTGAGAAAAATTTTCTCTAGTCTTTAAGAAAGTAGATTCAATTTATTGAATAGTCGAAATATAAAATTAGCAAAATTTGCAGGGTTCTGTTACGGAGTAAAACGAGCAGTAGAAACTGTTAAGAAATTAAAAGCAGATAACCCAAATAAAAATATTTATATATTAGGAGAACTTATTCATAATACACAAGTTATCCAAGAGCTTGATGCTATGGGAATAAAAACAATTGATGAACTTCCGGAAAAAGGAGAAGGGATTTGTGTAATAAGAAGCCACGGAGCATCTCCTAAAGTATTTGAAGATGTAAAAAAAGCGGGATTTGAAATAGTTGATTTAACTTGTTTGGACGTTAAAAAAGTTCAACAACAAGCAATAGAACTTGCAAAAGACGGATATTTTCTTGTAATTGTAGGAAAATCAGAACACCCTGAAGTTGTTGCAATCAAAGCAAATGCAGAACTTTGGAGTAAAAATGTAGTCGTTGCAAGCAGCCCTGAAAAATTAGAAGAATATAAAGAAAGTATCAAAAAACACAAAAAAGTCGGAGTTGTTGTTCAAACAACTCAAAGAGTAGATAATTTAAAATCAATAGTTGATTATCTTTTACCTATATCAAAAGAATTGCATATAGCCAATACCATCTGCTCAAGTACATCAATGCGCCAAAAAGAAGCAAAAGAACTTGCTCAAGAAAGCGATTTAATGATTGTTGTAGGTTCAAAGAAAAGTGCAAATACCACTCATTTAGCAGAAATTTTAAAAGATATATGCAAAACTATTCACATTGAAAAAGATACTGAACTGAATGATTATAAGGAACTGATTGAAAATGCAAAAGAAATAGCAATAACAGCAGGAGCATCAACTCCGCAATCAGTTATAGAAAAAGTTGTAAATGAAATAAAAGGAGGAATATAAAATGACAGCAACATTAGAAAGAACGTTAGATGAATTTGAAACTCTTTTAGAAGAATCATTTTCAAAATCTTACGCAGTAGCAGATATCGTAGAAGGTACTGTTATTAAAAAAGAATCAGAAGGTTATTTAGTAAGTGTTAAAGGCGCTAAAATGGAAGCATTTTTATCAAATAAAGAATTATCTTCTGACGAACCTGAATTAGAAATCGGCGATATCAAAGAATTCTATGTATTAAAAGAAGAAAACGATGAAGATGCAATGTTATTATCATTAAAGAGAATTGCATTTGCTCAAGCTTGGGCTCAATTAAATGATGCAAAAATCCAAGGCGATACAATCCTTGCAAAAGTTGTTTCAACTGTTAAAGGTGGTGTATTAGTAGATGTTGCAGACCTTAAAGGTTTCATCCCATCTTCTCAATTAAGAACAGGTACTCCATTTGATGGTTTAATCGACCAAAAAATTGAAGTTAAAGTTCTTGAAGC